>JALYHG010000040.1 GCA_030776725.1 Actinomycetota bacterium | reverse complement strand
GTGCGGAACGTGATCGAGTAGCGCAGGTCCTTGACCGGTGGGATGCTGTGCTGCCAGGCGGAGCGGGCAGGACCCGACAGCAGGTAGGCCGAGCGGGGCGGAAGCTCGAGGTCGAAGACCGACCGCGTCTGTCCTCGTACCCGCCGGAATCGCAGCCGGCAAGGTGCCGCCAGCGAGACGCCGACGACCTTCGCCCCGAACATCGGTGCGTCGCGGTGCCAGCCGATCGTCGCGCCGGGCGGGTACCTCGACACCAGGATCTGCGCGAAGTCGGCGGGGCCCACATCGGCGAACGCGCCGGCCCTGTCCCGTAGCCATCCCAGCTCCGGTGGCAGCGGTTCGGTCGGGCGCAGCCGCCACGTCTCGTACTCGTACGCGTACCCGAAATGTCGCACGGTCCGTCGCGCCGTCTGTCCGCGCATCCGGATCTCGTCGAACTGCATCTCCGCGACCACCGCCAGGGCGCGACGCTCCTCGTCCTCGTCGAGGAAGTCGCGTTGGGACACCAGCCCCTCGGGCTGCTCCTCGACGGTGCATCGACGTGTCACCAGTCGACGGTAGCCACTGGCGGTCCGAGGGCTGCACGACGAACCACCGCCGAACTCTGGCCGGGGTCGATGGGGGGGTTCCGGTCCGTGAACACCCCGGGGATCCCCGCCACAGTCGAGGAAGACCCGCGACAAGGACGACCATGGCCGAGAACGACGTCATCGACCTGATCCGAGACGACCACGAGGAGATCCGCACGCTGTTCGCGCAGATCGACAAGGCGCCGGCGAACGAGCGTGACGAACTTTTCGGCCGGTTGGTTCACGAACTCGCCCGCCATGAAGCCACCGAGGAGGCATTGGTGCACCCCACCTTGCGCGACGAGGTGCCCCAGGGTGAGCCGGTCGCGACCTCCATCCTCAACGAGGAGGAGGAAGCCGAACGGCTGTTGGCGGACATGGAGAAGATGGACCCCGAGGGCGCCGACTTCCTCGACGCCTTCCGTCGGCTACGCGACATGGTCCTGAGCCACGCCGAGCACGAGGAACGCGAGGAGCACCCGCAGCTGCGCTCGCAGCTCAGCGGCCAGCGACTCCACGAGATGGCGGAGGGCTTCCGCCGGATCAAGGAGCAGGCACCCACGCACCCACACCCGAAGACGCCGCAGACGCCCGAGGTGCGCCTGAGCATCGGACCGATCGCCGGCGTCTTCGACCGCGCCCGCGACGCCGCCAAAAACGCGATGTCCTAGTACCCGTACCGACACGTCTGATGCGCTGACGTCAGGCCGACGTCCAGGGGGCGAGCACGTCGACGGGGAGGACCGGCCGGAACAGGCGGTCGTGCAGCGCCAGGGCGTACCGATCGGTCATCCCCGACACGTAGTCGATCACCTGGGTGACCGGGTCGGCTCCGGTGTCGCGGTACGACGACGGCATCTCGCCGGGGTGCTGCAGGTGGTAGTCGACGAGCTGGCGGATGATCGTGGTGGCGGCCTGCTTCTTCCGGGCGGTCTCCTCGGCCCGGTAGACCCGCTCGAACAGGAACGCTCGCAGCTCGTGCATCACCTCCAGCGCCCCCGGGTCCATCGCGACCGTCCCGGTCGCCAGGCTCTCCTCGAGGACCGCGTCGATCATCGCCCCGATCCACTGGCTGCCGGGCTCACCGAAGCAGCGGCGGGCGCCGGCCGGTAGATCCTCGCGGTGCAGCACGCCGGCGCGCATCGCGTCCAGCGCGTCGTGCGAGAGGTAGGCGATCCGGTCGGCGAAGCGCACCACCTCCCCCTCGCAGGTCGCCGGCGGGGGCTCGACCCGCCACGAGTGCGCCCGGACCCCGTCGAGCACCTCAGCGGTCAGGTTCAGGTCCTCCAGAACCGACAGGATCCGCACGCTCTGCGCCGCGTGGTGCCAGCCGCCGTCCACGTACGGGGCCAGCGCCTCCTCGCCGGTGTGTCCGAACGGGGTGTGACCGACGTCGTGGCCCAGGGCGATCGCCTCGGCCAGCGGCTCGTTCAACCCCAGTCCGCTGGCGAGCGAACGGGCGACCTGGCTGACCTGGAGCGTATGGGTCAGCCGGGTGACCACGTGGTCCCCCTCGGGGTTGAGGAACACCTGCGTCTTGTGTTTGAGGCGGCGGAACGCCTTGGAGTACAGGATCCGGTCGCGATCCCGCTCGAAGCAGGTGCGCAAGGGGTCCTCCGGCTCGTGGCGGACCCGACCGCGCGAGGCTGTGGAGCGGGTCGCGGCGGGTGCCAGCCGTTCCTCTTCACGTTCTCGCTGGGTGCGGTCTCGCCGCAGGAACGCCTCACCCATGCTCACCACCTGCTCGCGGGGCGCGATCGTAGGGGCCGGGTGTCACAGCCGGTCGCGTAGCACCGGGCAGGTCATGCACCGCGGGCCGCCCCGCCCGCGCGGCAGCTCGTTGGACGGGATGCGGTGCACGGTGATCCCGGCGTCCTCCAGGATCGCGTTGGTGGCGGCGTTGCGTTCGTAGGCCACGACCTCACCGGGAGCGACCGCCAGGACGTTGTTGGCGTCGTTCCACTGTTCGCGTTCGGCCTGCACGCTGCCGAACTCCGGTTCGATGCCGCGGACCTGATCGAGGTCGGCCGCCCACGCCAGCTCGTCCAGGAGGTCGCCGCCGGGACGGACGTCGAGCAGGCCGTCGCGGGGCGTGATCCGCAGGCACCGGACCTGCGCTCGTATCTGCGGGTACAGGATGAACGCGTCGCGGTCGACCATGGTCACGACCGTGTCCAGGTGCATGGTGGTGCGCGCCTTGGGCAGGTCCACCACGACGATGCGTTCGACGACGTCGGCTTCGAACAGGCGGGCGGCCAGCATCTCGACGCCCGACGCGGTGCTGCGCTCCGACAACCCGATCGCCAGGCCCCGGTCGGCAACGACGAGGACGTCGCCGCCCTCCACCGTGGCGGGGAAGTACTCGACCGGCTCGGCGCCGAACCAGATCGAGGCGTCAGCGAACCGCGGGTGGGCGCTATAGATCAGCCGGAGCAGGTCCGCTTCGCGCCGCCGCACCAGGCGGTTCATCGGCGAGATCACGACCCCGTCGCCGATCCACGCCGACGAGTCGCGTGTGAACACCGCGTTGGGCAGCGGCGGCACCAACAGCTCGAACGGCTGCTGGACGCTGGCCACGAGGCTGTCCCGATCGGCCCGAACGGCGACCTCCCCCAGCGTGACCCCGCCGATGAGGTGGCGGACGAGCTGGTCTGGCGGCAGGTCCAGCAGGTAGCCGCGGACCCGTGCGGCCAGCGCCGGGCCGCACGTCATGTCGGTGACGTGCGCGGCGACGACCTGCCCGGCCAGCTCCCGATCGGCGAGCACCTCAGCCAGCAGCTCACCGAGGACCAGCACTTCTGCCCCGGCCTGGCGGAGGATCGAGGTGAACTGGCGGTGCTCGTCGCGGGCCCGGTCGACCCAGATCAGCTCGTCGAACAGGAGCTCATCCATGGTGTCGGGTGTGACCCGGGCGAGCTCGAAGTCGGGGCGGTGCACGAGAACCGACCGCAGGCGTCCCACCTCGGAACGGACCCCGACGGTCGTCACCGGGTCAGCCCAGCGGCAGTGCCTGGCCGACGTCGCCGCCCAGCCCCCACGTCTCGGGACGTGCGCGGTGCGGTCCGGCCGACCGGATCGCCTCCTCGACCTCGACCAGGACCGTGTCCGAGACGGCCGCCGCCCCGCCGGCCACGACGGCGTGGACAAGGGCGTCGGCGTGTTCCTCCAGCCAGGCGCGAGTCGCCGATCCGTGCGCCAACGTGCCGGCGGGCACGAGCAGGAACGCCGCGTCGCGCTGGTCGGCGGCAGCGCCGGCCCCTAGAGCGTCCGGCCAGTTGTCGCCGGTGGCCAGCACCACCTCGAGCCCCTTGCTGTCGGAGTTGGGATCGGCGGGCTCTTCCGCCCAGCGGCGGAGCAGGTCGTCGGCCGCGAGCTGGGCGGTGTGGTACCGGGTCACCCCCGCGAAACGCTCGAGGGTGGCGTCACCGGCGACGCGGACGGCCTCGGCGGCGACCTGTTCGGTGACCGCTTTCCGCCCACCGAACACGGTGACGGTCTTGGCCCACGCGCCGGGCTCGGCGCGGTCGCCGGCGGGGCGGTGGCTCAGCGCCCGGCGGGTGGGCTCGGGCAGGCTGTCTTGCTGGACGAGCAGGACGGGCAGGTCCTCGGCGGCGCCGAAC
>JALYHG010000039.1 GCA_030776725.1 Actinomycetota bacterium | reverse complement strand
GGCGGTGCTGGCTACCGAGCGCGCCGTGGGCCAGGCGCAGCGCCTGCCCGAGGTCGCTGGCCGACGGGTCGACGACGGTGGCGGGGCGACCCCGGGGAGGGTCGTCGCGCAGCGTGTACTCCAGTCGAGCGTCCGCCCCGAACAGCGCCAGGGCGGCGCGGTCGCCCTCGCTGCGGCCGTCGAGGGCGGCGTCGACCCAGGCCAGGGCGTCGTCGAGTCCCGCCCCCACCGAGTCGGACGCGTCGACCAGGAACGCGACGTCGACGCCGCCACCAGCGACGTTCCACCGCGGCCCGGCCAACGCCAGGACGAGGAACGCGACCGCGGCAGCGCGGAACGCCGTCGCCAGCCGGTGCTGGCGGGGACGCACCCGGCTGACCGCCCGGCGACCGGCCACCACGACCAGCGGCACGACCACCAGGGCGACGAGCCAGCCCGGATGGTCGAACCCGACCGGGCTCACGCGAGCACCGCCGCGGGCATCACGCCACCACCTCCGCCGGTCGCTTCGCGCCCCGCCGGCGGGCCCGGCGGGGCTTGAGGACGGTCGCCCAGACCCACTCGGCGACGGCCAGGATCAGCACCACCGCGAGGATGTCCCGACCGAAGCCGTGGCGACCCTGTGCCGTCCCCCCCGCACCGTCCACGGCCGTGGCGGTCCGGTCGGTCCGATCCGGTCGGCTGCGCGCCAGGTCGCCCTCCGCCGGGACGGTGTTCGCCGCCACCCACCCCTCGCCGCCCGCACCGTCGTCTCCGGCAGCGGCCCAGCGAACCCGGTACAGGCCGGCCTGCTCGAGGCGCACCCGTGGTTGGGCGGGATCGACCGTCAGCTCCGTCCCCGGTCCGGTGACGGTGATCCCGGTGGCGCCGGCGGGGACCGGGAGGGTGACCGCCTCCCCAGCGCTCGTCGGTGTGGCGGTGGGTCCGCCCCCGAGCCACGTCACCGCGTTGGCGATCAGCACAGGCCACGCCGGTTGCAGCGGGAGGTTGCTCTGCGTCAGGTCGAAGGCGACGTAGACGACCGGTGCCGCGTCGAGACGCCCGGTGAGGATCAGCGGGCCGCTGGGCCCGCTGGCGACCGGGGTGAGCGCCGGGGCGGTGACCGTCTGCGCGGCCGCGATCGCAACGTCCGACAGGTCGACCGCGGCCAGGATCTCGTGATCGGGAGCCTGGAAGGTCAGCGCCGGCAGCTCCACCTCGCCGGTGACCTCGACACCGGGTGGGGGGACCGGCGGTGCGACGTACACGGTCGGCAGGGGGGGCGGGGCGGCGGGGGCTGCGACCCGGTCCACCACGACCAGGTCCGCGTCGTGCAGGGCACGCGCCCCGGGGCCGGACACAGCGTCGGGCACGGTGTCGGTGGTGCGCACCTGCACCCCGGGGACGGCCGCGAACGCCGCCTCCAGGAAGACGTTGCCGGGCCCGGCGATCAGCACCGTCAGCTCACGCGCGCTGGGCAACACCGTGTAGGCCCGGTCGTCCACCGACAGGGCATCGGAGCTCTCACCGGTGACGGTGGTTCCGGCCGGGGCGATCTCTGCCACCAGGTGAGGTCCGCCGGAGCGCTCGAGGGTGACGACGAGCTCCTCGGTGGCACGTGGACCCAGCCGCAGGCGTCGCTCGATCAGCGGCTCGACCGCCGCGTCGGCGGTGTCGGTGGCGGCCACCCCGACCGTCAGGTCCGCGTCGGTGGCCAGCGTCCCGAAGTTGCGGACCTGCACGAACAGCTGGTGGGCGCCGGCACCCACCGGGACGGCATGCAGACGGGTCACGGCCAGGTTCGGCCGCTCGCGGCCGACCGCGGTCACCAGCAGACCGGGTGGGACGGCGTCGCGGTGCTCTGCGGGGACCACCCCGTCGCTGAGCAGGTGAACCACCGTGGACTGGCCGGGACGCTCCAGCGCCGCGGCCAGGGTGAACGCGTCGGTCAGGTCGGCTGCGCCGTGGCTGGGACGGACCGCAGCGAGCGCCCGCCGGATCGCGCGGGGATCGTCCGACGCCGACAGCAGGACCCGGGCGCGGGGTCCGGCCTCCACCACCGACACCACCTGACCCGGACCCAGGCGGTCCACCAGCGTCTCGGCGGACCGCCGCGCCAGCTCCAGGCGGGTCGGCCCATCCTCGTCGGCGAGCATCGACGCGGACGCGTCCACCACCACGATGGTGTGGTCGCCCAGGCTCGCGGTCACGGTGACGTAGGGCTGCGCCAGCGCGAGCGTCCCCACGACCAGCGCCAGCAGGACCAGCCAGAACGTGGCGTCGCTCCGGAAACGCTGCCAGGGCACCGCCGCCGCGATCGAACGGTCGCTGCGCCGCCACAGGAACGTCGAGGCGACCGTCACACGCGGGCGGCGCACCCGCAGCACGTACCACGCGATCAACGGGAGCGTGAGCAGGCCGGCCAGGAACCCGGCCGGGTTGGCGAAGCTCACGTCACCACCCCGAGTCGGCGCAGCGTGCCGGTGGCCAGCTCCTCGACCGACGCGTCGTCGACCAGGCGGGCGTAGGCGATCCCGTGCCGCCCGCAGGCCGCCTCGACCTGCGCGAGCCACGCCTCGCAGGTGGCCTGGTAGGCGGCCAACGCCTCCTCGTCGATCCCGACCTCCAGCTCCTCGCCGGTCTCGGCATCGGCGAGGCGCAGGTCGCCGCGGACTCCCGGTTCGAGGTCCTCACGGCCGAGCAGGTGCACCACCACGCCGTCGCACCGCCCCGCCGCCAGCTCCCGGACCGCGTCCGGCCAGGCGTCGTCGAGCAGGTCGGAGACCACCACGGTCGGGCCGGCCGGTCCGTCGCCGCGTGCTCGGTGGATCGCGCCCGCCAGGTCGGGGCGGGCCGCGCTCGGAGGATCGGTCGCCGCGGCCAACAGCCGTGCCTCGACCGCCGGGAGGCCACCCGACCCGCGGAACCACGGGCCGGCGTCGACGCCGTCGGATCCGGCCAACAGCACCCGGACCCGGTCCTGGCCGTTGTGCGCCAGGGCCGCGAACACCGCCGCGACCTCGCGGGCGGTGCGCGCCTTCCGCCCGAACCCCATCGACGCCGACAGGTCCACCACGACCCGGGCGGCGGCCTCGTCCTCGGCCTCGTACAGCTTGACGAGGAGGCGGCCCAGCCGCTGGTACGCCGCGACGTCGAGCCGGCGCGGGTCGTCGCCGGGGACGTACTGGCGGTGGTCGGCGAAGTCCAGCGACGCGCCGTACCGCCGCGAGCGGTGGCTCCCCGCGTACCGGCCC
>JALYHG010000038.1 GCA_030776725.1 Actinomycetota bacterium | reverse complement strand
CGGGTCGCCAGGTTGTTGGTGTCGGCCAGCAGCCGGAGCGCGCCGGCCACCGCCCGGCCCTCGGTGTCGTTGGGCTGGGCCTGCGCGACGGCCTCCAGGACGATGGCGTCAGGACAGGCGTCGTCTTGGTGCGGCCACCCGCCGCAGTGCGGGTGGATGCGGTTGATCACGACCGCGGCGGTGTGTAGCCCCTCCTGCTGCAGCCGATCGAGGAAGAAGTGGGCTTCCCGCAGTGGCGGGGGCTGCGGCGTGGCGACCACCACGAACCGGGACCCGGGCTCCTCCAGCAGCGCCCGGACCTCCTGTGCGCGTTGCTTGAACCCCTCGTACATCCCCTGGAAGTTCCGGAAGAAGTCGGCGAGGTCCTCGAGCAGTTCCATCCCCGTGACACGCCCGGCGATCTGCATGAACTTCTGCGTCCCGAACCCGACCAGCCGGCCCATGCCCCGCCCCGCCGCCATCCCGGGGCGGAGGAACAACTTCAGCAGTCGCCCCTCCAGGAAGTCGGTCATACGCCGTGGGGCGTCGAGGAAGTCCAGGGCGTTGCGGGTGGGGGGCGTGTCGACGACGAGCAGGTCCCAGTCGCCCTCCTCCTCGAGGGCGTGCAGCTTCTCCATCGCCATGTACTCCTGGGTCCCCGCCAGGGTCGATGACAGCGTCTGGTAGATGCGGTTGCGCCGGATCGCGTCGGCGCGTTCGGGCGTCGGCGCGTGCCGGTCGAGGACATCGTCGAAGGTCCGCTGCATGTCGAGCATCATCGCCCACAGCTGACCGCCGCCCGCCGCGCCGTCCAGCGGGACGCGCTGGGGGGTGTTGCCCAGCTCTTGGATCCCCATCGACTGCGCGAGCCGCCGTGCCGGGTCGATGGTCAACACGAGCGTGCGTCGACCGGCACGTGCCCCGGCCAGTCCCAGCGCCGCGGCCGTTGTGGTCTTGCCGACCCCTCCTGCTCCGGTGCACACCAGGATGTGGGCGCCGGTGACCTCGTCGGCGAGGTCGTGTTGGCGGGCGTCGTCCAGGGTGCGCTCGTTCACGCAACGACCCCGCGGGGACGGGCTTCGGGCTGTCCGGCCTTGGGACCGGGTTCGCCGACCGAGACGGCGACGTCGTCGGCGAGGACCTCCAGGTCGCCTTCCTCGAACCTGGCCCCGGTCAGCTGCGGGAGCTCGATCACCGGTTCGTCGACCTCGCGGTGCAGCTGCTCACGCATCCGCTGCTGCAGCGCCAGCCGCTCACGGTGGGCGCTGGCGAGCTCGATGGTCTGCGCCGCGACGTCGACGCCGAGGTCGGCGCCGCCCTCGGCGGCGCGGCGGGCCAAGCCGGCCGGGCCGAGCTGCTGCAGTGCCTCGAGCTCATCGGGCTCCAACCGCGGTGCGATGACCTGGTTGGCGATGACCGGACCGATGTCGATCCCGGCGTCGCTGAGTGCCCGGACCGTCTCGACGGTCTCGGTCACCGGCATCTCCTCGAGGAGGGTGACCACGAACGCGCGGGTGCGACGCGGGTCGTCGAGCATCCGGGTGATGTTCTCCGTCTGCCGGCTGATCGGCCCGACCCGGACGATGTCGGTGACCGCGTCCGGAGCCTGCAGGAACGGCACGATCCGCCCCGCAGGGGGCGCGTCCAACACGATCAGGTCGTAGACGGGGCGCCCGTCGTCACCACGCCGCTTCTCCAGCTCGTACAGCTTCCCGACCAGGAGCAGGTCACGCAGGCCCGGTGCCGCAGCGGTGACGAAGTCGAGGGCGTTGGTCCGCGACATCATCCACTGCACCCGCTTCAGGCCGTAGTACGTCTCGAGGTACTCGTACATCGACTCCTCGGGGTCGACGGAGATCCCGAAGAGCCGGGGACGGAACTCGCGTTCCCGGTAGTCCCAGCGGCCTGTGCGGAACACCTGACTGAGCGCCTGCCGGACTTCGACCTCGACCAGCAGGGTGCGTCGACCCGCGCCGGAGGCCGCGAGGGCGAGGGTGGCCGCCACCGTGGTCTTGCCGACCCCGCCCTTGCCGGTGACGATCGCCACGCGCGACGACAACAGCTCGTCGAACCCGTCGAGCAACCCCGGACGGGGAACGGGAGGGGTGGTGGTGGTGGGCACGGCGACGCAGCGTAGGCCACGCCTCCCGGTGCGGCCGCGCCGCGTGCCCGAACGGTCGCACGCCGCCGCGGGCCGGGGGTGGTTCGTGGCGGGTGACGGCGGCCCGTACCCTCTCGACGATGCGGTCGCGTGCCTCCTCGGTCCTCCTCCTGGTCGTGCTGGTCGCCCTGGTCGGGGTGGCAGCGGGATCCGCCAGCGCTCAGCCGCCGGCGCGGGTGGTCGACATCCTGGAGTTCTCCGGTCCGGTCGACCCCCCCGTGGTCGCCGCTGTCGCCGATCTGGTGTCGGACGCCAACCGCCGTGACGCGGAGCTGGTCGTCGTCTCGATCGACGCTCCCGCCGGCGTCGCGATCGAGGTCGACGACGTCGTCGCCCCGCTGGTGTCCTCCGACGTCCCGGTGGCGGTCTGGGTCGGCCCGGCGGACAGCGAAGCGGCGGGTGCCGGGGCGCTGCTTCTGGCGGCGGCGCACATCCGTGCCGCCTCCAGCGTG
This sequence comes from Actinomycetota bacterium, assembly GCA_030776725.1. Classification (NCBI taxonomy): domain Bacteria; kingdom Bacillati; phylum Actinomycetota; species Actinomycetota bacterium. The sequence goes on along the minus strand of JALYHG010000038.1, from coordinate 2,321 downwards.
GCCACGGTCGGGCCGGCCTGCCCGTTGACGGTCACCGTGTCGTGCGGCCAAGTGCCGGTCGGCGACCTCGGTTCCCGTCTGCCGCCGGGGGGCGATGCGGTCCTCGCCGGGACCGCGACGCAGCGCCTCGCCGCGGCGCAGGCCAGACAGCGGGGAGCCGTGGATCTGGTGGTCGACGGGATCGAGTCGTTGCTCGTCGAGCTCGACGGCCGCGAGGTCGTGACCGCGGCCGGGGTCCGCAGCTTGAGGTTGCGCAGCGACGAGGTGACCGTCCGGCTGCACAAGCTGGGGTTGCTGCGCCGCACGCTGCACGCTGCGCTGTCGCCGTCGTTCGTGTACCTGGTCGTGGTCGCGACGCTGCTGCTGTTGCTGTTCGAGGTCTTCCAGCCGGGGTTCGGTGTCGCGGGGGTGGCCGCGCTGCTCCTCGCCCCGCTCGCCGTCTACGGCGTCATCGTCCTGCCCGTGGCGTGGTGGGCCCTCGCCCTGGTCGTCGCCGGGATGCTGCTGCTCGCGGTCGACCTGGCCATCGCCGGGTTGGGTGTGCCGACCGGGGCGGGGGCGGCGGCGCTCGGGGCCGGGTCGTGGTTCTTCTACGCCTCCGACGCCCCGCTGCTGCGCCTGTCCCCGTGGCTGATCGTCGCGGTCGTGGCGGGGTCGGTGATCTTCTTCGGGGTCATCATGACCGTGGTATTGCGCGCACAGGCGGGTCCCGAGGCGGCGGCCGTCGCCGACGATCTGGTCGGCCGGGTGGCGGTGGTGCGCTCCACCATGAACCCGGAGGGGCACGTCTTCGTGGACGGGGCGTTGTGGCGCGCCCGGTGGTTGGGCGAGGACCGCGGCCGCATCAAGGCCGGAACACGGGTGCGGATCCACGGTGTCGACGGGGCGGTCCTGCTCGTCGACGACGTCGAGCGGACCGTCGGCGTCGGGAACTGACCGGCCGCCCGGGTGCTTGCGCTGGTTGGTGCACCGCTTGCCGTTGGGAAGCGCGACGCCTATTCCCTTCCGCAGCGCCGCGCCGTAGCGTGACGTCGCAACCTCGGGCGGCCGCGTCACGACGGCCGTGCGAGTGCAGCGACCACGAGGTGGACCGTTGTACCTGTGTGATGCCGACTGGGGGCGCCGTGCCGCCTGCCGGGGCCGGGACGAGACGCTGTTCTTCGGGCCGGTGACGTCCGAGTCGAAACGCGACCGTGAACGGCGGGAGGCCGCCGCCAAACGCATCTGCGCCACCTGTCCGGTCCTCATCGCCTGCCGGGACCACGCCTTGCGCAGCGGCGAGCGGTACGGCGTGTGGGGCGGGCTGGGCGAGGCCGAGCGCCAAGCGATGCTCGCGGAGATGGACACCGAGAAGGTGAGCTGACCCGGTGACCGCCGACGAACAGTTACGCGAGCGGGGCGTGACGTTGCCCCAACCGCCCGCGCCGGCAGCCGCCTACCAGCTGTGGCGCTCCGGCGGCGGGCTGTTCTTCACCGCCGGGCAGCTACCCCTCAGCGATGGGGAGCTGTCCATGACCGGGAAGCTCGGGTCCGACCTGGACGTCGACGCCGGTGCCGACCTCGCGCGCGCCGCTGCGATCAACGTCCTGGCGATCGCTCGGGCTGCCGCCGACGGTGACCTCGAGCGTGTCCGCATCATCAAGCTCACCGTCTACGTCGCCAGCGCCCCCGGGTTCACCGACCAGCATCTGGTCGCCAACGGGGCGAGCCAGTTCGTCGCCGACGTGCTCGGCGAAGATGGCTTGCACGCCCGCTCGGCGGTCGGCGTCGCGGTTCTGCCACTCGACAGCCCCGTCGAGGTCGATGCCGTGTTCGAGGTCCGCGCCCCGTCGTCGGCGTTGCGTGCGTCCGGCGACGCCCGCCACGGTTAGCGTGACGCGCGCAGACGCCGGGTCTGCCCGTCGAACTCGGTGGTCCCGACCGCGTCGAGGTGCTCGAGGAGCGGGACCGCGTACTTGCGGGTCGTGCCCAGCGCCTCGCGGGCCTCGGCGGTCGTGAAGCGCTCGTCGAGTTCGGCCAGGCGCTGCACGGCCAGGTCGATGGCCGAACGGGCGAACGCCACCCCGCCCGTGACGACCACCTCCCCTCGCGTCACCAGTGCGTTGATCTCCTCGTGGTCGACCCCGGCGCGGCGCGCCGCCTCGTCCAGCGGCGGCGGCGAGAACGGTTCGGCGGTCAGCTCCCGCAGCAGCGTCTGGCGGCGCTCCGCGCGGGCCTCGTCACGGACGGCGGCGTGCTCGGGGAGGGTGTAGTACGACCCGTCGCGGTGCAGCGCGCCGCGCTCCGCCAGGGCGTCCACCAGCCCGGCCGCGAGGCTGTCG
>JALYHG010000037.1 GCA_030776725.1 Actinomycetota bacterium | reverse complement strand
CCCCCACGTCACCCCCTGGGTGTGGGCCCGATTCGCGGCCAGCGCCCACGTCGCCCCACCAATGACCACCACCCCGGCTGCGAACAGCAGCGCGGCCAGTGTCAGCCCGTGGAGCGCGGAGATGATCTGGTCGTAGTTGGGGATCCACTGCTGCCCCTGGGATGGATCGAGGGGCGGGACCTGCGCGAGCAGCGACACCTCTCACCTCCTGTGCGCCGGGTCCCGGGCTCTGCGGGAACCCGTGTGCAGGGAGTCCCTGGGCCAGGACCTCTTCCGTGACAGCCCGTGCAGCCACCGCACGGCTTGTCACTTGGCTTACCCCCCGACGAGGGACTCCCTGTTGGTACTCGGAGGAGCAATGCGGACCGCTGTCGCAGCCCTGACCGTCCTAGTCCTCGCCGACTGCGCCACCGACGGCAGGCTGCAGACTGGAACCGCGATCACGCGCGTCGCGATCGGCGATCTCCCCCAAGAGCCGGCCCACGGTCCTGAGCTGCTGGCCGAACCGGTGCCAAAGGTGGAGTCGAAGGACGCGGTGGCGGTCGCGGTGGACCTCGTCGTCGACGGACTCGTGGAGCAGGGACTCGTAGTCCTCGACATAGGTGCGGAGCCCGTCGATATCCGCCCAGGCAGCGCCACGGTGCGGATCGCCGTGACGCACGCTTCGGAAAGCGGTGGTCTTCACACGTCGGGGTACGAGCTCTACCTGCTCCGAGACACCAACGACCGCTGGATCAGCGCCGGCTTCCGCCAGCTCCAGTGATGCGCCGCGCCGCGCTCGTCTTCGCCGCGGCTGCGTTAGCGCTGCCGCTCGGAGTGGTGGCCTCCCCCGAAAATAGCGGCGGCTATCTGGGTCCCTTCGACCCATCCGCGGTGACAGGAGAGATCCCGAAGCCGACGCTCTATGCCTACCTCGACGCCGCCGCGCGGTGGGACCTCGACTGGGCGCTGCTCGCCGCCGTCGGCAAGATCGAATGCGACCACGGCCGGCTGCGCGCCGCCGGATGCTGGCCGCCCGGCACCATCAACCACGCCGGCGCACGAGGCCCCATGCAGTTCCTCGGCTCCACTTGGCGGGCCTCCGCCGGACGCTACCAGGTTGACGTCGCCGGTCCACCGGCCGCCGAAGGACACGGATACGCGACCGACGGCGACGGAGACGGTATCGCCGACCCCTGGAGCACCTACGACGCCGTCCACGCCGCCGCCCGCTTCCTCGTCGATCTCGGCGGGCGCGACGACCCACGGCGGGCCGCCAAGGGCTACAACGCCGGCCCCGCCAACCCCAACCCCACCGCCGGGGAGGCCTACGCCACCAAGGTCGTCGAGCTCATCGCCCGCTACCACCAGCTCGCAGGTGCCGGCGGGCCTGGAAGCCCCACGCCAGCAGTAGTCAGCGACGGCTTCGCGCTCCCCTTCGACCCGGCCGGACTCCACGCCGTCACGACCGGCACCACGCCGCCCCGCGACCCCGAATGGCAGCTCGTCAAACCGCACCACTCCGCAAGGGTCGCCGCCGACATCCCCCTACCGGTCGGCACCACGCTGTACGCCCTGGCCGGCGGCGCCGTGACCTGGGCGGGCGAGATGGGCGCCTGCGGCTACGGCGTCGCCATACGCCACGCCGACCAGCACGCCACGATCACCTACTGCCACCTCTCCCGCGTCGACGCCAACGCCGGAGATGTACTCACGGCAGGCCGGCCCATCGGCCGCTCCGGCGGCGCCCCCGGCGCCCCAGGCGCCGGCAACTCCACCGGCCCCCACCTCCACCTACAAATCGAAACGCCAACAAGCCGCCGCTGCCCCCAAGCCATGCTCCTCGGCCTCTGGCGCGGCTGGCCAGTCCCCACCATCTCCGCGCTCCGAACCTCCGGCTGCACCTACACCGGAAACCCTCCGCCACCCGCGACCCCAGTGCCAGTCCCGCCTGACCTCCCCATTCCGTCGCAGAAACCGGCATGAGCGCAGCCCACCAAACCGCAGTCGAATGACAGCGGCGCGACCGGGCCCGGACAGGGCGTCGACTGTCGGGGTGAACCATCCCAGCGGTTCACCGAGCCGACGCCCCCGCATGCCTGGAGCGTCAATTCATGGCCAGATGGTGTCAGACGTGAGCCCTGGCCGCGTCCGGTGATGGGGGAGTGTCACAACGATCGGCCGACCGGAGCAATTACCTGTGGGAGATCCCAGGAGGTATAGGTCCGGATGGACGTGCCGACACATTTCGGAATCCCGAG
>JALYHG010000036.1 GCA_030776725.1 Actinomycetota bacterium | reverse complement strand
ATCCTGGCGTGGCTGGCGACGGCGGCGTTGGCGTTCGCCGGCCGCGGCCCGTTCGCGTCGCCACCCGCCACTGCGGCGTCGACGGACGCCGTTGCAGCTGTCGCCGGTTTCGCCGAGCTCTTCGTCGTCGTGTGGCTCGGCGAGGCAGGTGAAGGATCCGAACAGGCGCTCGCTCCCTTCTACGGCGGTGAGGTCGACCTACGCGGCGTCGTCCCCGGCCGCCGCTACGTCAGCCGGGCGGCGGCGGTGGAGGTCCGTCCGGACACCACCGGGTGGGTGGTGACGGTCGTCGCCGACGTGCTGGACGCCACAGACGACGGGTGGCGCGACGGCGGACGGCGCTACTACCGGGTCGGTGTGGTTGATGACGGTGGCCGTCTGGCCGCCGCGGCGCTCCCGGCGGAGGTGCCTGCACCGACGGCACCCGCGACGCCCGCAACGCCCGCGCTGACCGAGCCGACCGCCGGACCGGTCACGGACGCGGTCGCCAGGGTGGTGCGCGCCGTCCTCACCGGTGACGGCGACGTCGCTGATCTGCTGGCGCCGGGCGCGGCTCTGCCGGCCTTCGACGCGCCGCCCTACCACCGAGTCAGCCTCCGCGGCGTGCACACCGACACGGGACGCGGTGTTGCCGTGGCGGAGGTCGCCGCCACGGACGTGCGCGGGAACGTCACCGTCCTGCACTACGCCGTCAGCGTCCGTATCGACGATGGCGTCACGGTCTCCGGACTGGCGCCCGTCACACCCGACATCGCACGGACAGCGGGAACGTGATCACGTGACGCTGTTGCTGCGGTACGTTCTCGAAACCGAGATCGGGCGGGGCGCCAGCGGTGTGGTGTACCGCGCACGGCAGCGCGGTGGCGACGGCCGGACCGTCGCGGTCAAGCGCGTCCGCCACGCTGGTTGCGTGGACGTGGCCACGGCTCTGCGCGAGGCCGACGTGCTCGGGGCGCTCGCGCACCCCAACATCGTGCCCCTGCTGGAGGCGTCTCCCGAGGAGCAGGGCGTGGCGCTGGTGTACGCCTACGCCGACGGCGGGTCGCTCGCCGATGAGCTCGATCGGAAGGGCCCGTTGAGCGAGGAGCGGGTAGCCACGGTCGTCGTCCCGATCGCTTCGGCCCTCGACGCCGCCCACGCGCTCGGCGTCGTCCACGGCGCGGTGAAGCCGGCCAACGTCGTGTTCTCCGGCAGCGGCGAGCCGCTCCTGGCCGAATTCGGCGCCGCGCGGTGGCGGTCCGCCGACGGCGATCAGCCGACCGTCGGGGCGGCGACCTACCTCGACCCGGCGCTGCGCGACCACACGGAGCCTCATCCGACCAACGACGTGTACGGGCTGGCGGTCACCTGCTTCGAGGCGCTGGTCGGTGTCCCCCCGTTCGAGGGGGCCACGACCCAAGAGGTCATCGACCGCGCCGATCGCGGTGACCACGCCGACCTGCGCCGCCTGGCCCCGCAGATCCGTCCGCAGGTGGCGGCGGTGGTCCAACGGGCGCTGGCCCGCCATCCCCACGACCGCTACCAGGGCGTCGCCGCGTTCGCCGCGGCACTGCGGGAGGCCTTGGGTGAGCCGCCAACGGGTCGCGGGCCCGTGGCCGCCGAGACGTCACCGGCCGCGACGTTGCGTGTCCGGCCCACAAGCGTGTTCCCGACCCCGGCCGGCAACGGTGTCCGTGCCGCTGCGCCGATCGCCCTGGCCGTGCTCCTCGCGGAGCTGGTCCTGCTCGAGCCTGCTGTTGCCCGGCTCGCGGTCGCTGTGCAGGCCCCGCCGGCGCTGCTGCTGTCGGGTGCCGTCAGCCGCCGTTGGTGCTGGCGGGCTCCACCAACCAGTCGCGGCGGCGACGGTCCTCGCGGCGCCGCTCGATCCGGATGCCCTCGAGCACCTGAGGACCGGCCGCCTCAAGGACCGCGATGATGTCGTCGCCGATCAGCTCGTCACGGTCGAGGAGCGCGTCGCGGAGCGCCTCAACGAGATGGCGGTTGGCGTCCAGTAACGCACGGACCTTGGCCTTGGACTGGGCGAGCAGGCGCTCCACCTCCGGGCGCGTGACCGGGTCGGCGATGACCCGTCCCACCAGGTTGGTGTCGTTGAACGAGCTGTTCTCGACCGCAGCCAACGACACCAGCGACGAACCCATCCCCACCGACCCGACGATCTCGCAGGCGACGCGCGTGGCGTAGGCCAGGTCGCCGCCGGGACCGGTGCTGACGTCTCCCAGCCACAGTTCCTCGGCGCACATCCCGCCCATGGCGATGTCGACGAGCGCCTGCATCTCGCTGCGTGACCGCGTGTACTCCTCGTCTAGGTCGCCGTGGGCCAGCAGGCCCAGCGATCCGCGCCGTTTGATGATGGACAGGACCTCCAGCCGCCGGGTGCCGCTGAGGTAGGCCACGGTGGCGTGCCCGGCCTCGTGCGTGGCGACCCGGCGGCGTTCACGTTCGGTGTACTCGACCGGGTTCTTCAGACCGATCTCCTCGGTCAGGCGTGCCTGCTGCACGTCGTTCCAACCGAGGCCGTCGCGTCCGTCCTTGATCGCGAGGACGAGCGCCTCGTCCAGGAGGTGCTCGATCATCACCGGCGTGTAGCCGAACGTCTGCCCCGCGAGCTGTTCGCGGAGCCGCTCGTCGTCGAGCTCGACGGCGTGGGCTTTGCGGCCGAGGAAGTAGTCGATCAGCTCCCGGCGAGCCTGCTTGGCGGGCAGCTCGAAGTTCAGACGCCGGTCGAACCGCCCGGGGCGGACCAGCGCCGGATCGAGGTTGTCGGCGCGGTTGGTCGCGGCGATCAGCAGCATGTTGGTGTAGCCCGGCTTGCGTTTCCTGATCTGGCGGTGGGCGGGGAGGAAGGCGTTGAGTGCCGCGGCGAGCCCGTTCCAGATCCGGTCGCCAGCCGGCGGGGTGTCGAACGACTGCAGTTGGACCAGGAGCTCGTTCACGACCCCGCCGGTGCCCTCGCTGACCACCGGGTTGACCTGGAGCCCGGGGTGGGCGTCGCCGGCCGTGGCGCCGGTGCGGGCGACGGGCGCCAGTGGGGTGGCGTTCAGCCCGCTGCGGGTCGCGCCGATCGCATCGATCTCCTCGATGAAGCCGATCGCGCCACCCTCTCGACGTGCCACCTTCCGAAGCTGCCGGAAGTAGCTGCGCAGCTTCCGGGCGGTCGCCCCGTACCACATCGACTGGAAGCTGGTAGCGGACACGAACAGGAACGGCACCCCCGCATGGCGGGCCATCGCCTTGGCGAGGTGGGTCTTCCCGGTCCCTGGTGGGCCCTCGAACAGCAGCCCTCTCCGTGGGTTGCCGCCGAGCCGGTCTCGGTACATGGCGTAGCCCAGGAAGGTGTTGAGGGTCTTGACGACCTCGTCGACGATCGCGTCCAGGCCTTTGACGTCGTCGAACGTGACGTCGATCTGCTCGGGGCGGTACAGAACATGCGGTGAGCGACCCGATAGGACCGGCATCGCGATGACCGCGGTCAGCGCCACGATCAACAGCAGGGGGATGAGGTAGACCACCCAGTCGTCGGGGAGCTGAGGCGTCCGGAAGAAGTTGACGGGGTCGCCGCGCAGGATCCGCGCCCACAGGTACACGGTCGGCACGCCCAGGACGACAGCGAGCGCCGTCAGCCGCCGCCGCCGCGCCCGTTCGCGGGCCGCGCCGACGTCCGCCACACGCGCGTCGATGAGTGCGCCCCCGAGGCGGGACGCGACCGAGTCGTGCTGTTCCATCCTGGCTCCTGCCGTCCCGCATCGTCACTGGGGACGTCGGTACAGGTTACGCTGCGTAACCGCGGGGCGGGCCCGGATCACCGATCCACCGGCCGTGCCTGCGGTTGTTCCCGCGGGCGAGAACACCTCGACACACCGAACGGGGACAGCGCCGCCGCACCACGATGGATCCCACGGCGGCCGCAAGCCGCACACGACTCATCGTCAGGTGCTCCTCGGTTCGACGCGGGCAGCGACGTCGATGGTCAGCGGCGGCTGACCGGGCATGAGGATGCCCATCAGGGTGAGCTGGACCTGGCGCGACGCCGCGACCTCGATAACGCTTGCTGTTGCTCGCACGCCCCCGCATCCGGGGAATGGTTCGGCATGGGACGCGAGGTAACCGCACGCCCGCTGCTGGGCGGCTGCAGGATCCAGCTGGGCCGTGCCGGTCGCGCGCCACACGTCCTCGTCGATCGCTGACGCGCCTGCGACCGCGGCCCCGTCCACCCACCCGGCCAGGTCCCGACGCGCGGTGAAGACCCGCCACAGGTCCAGGCTGATGCCGCCCAAGAACAGCACGACCATACACAGACCGAGCATCCACAGGGTGATGCTGCCGCCTTCCCCGCCACGAGGAGGCCCGGCGCCCGTCATGGTGCGATCTCGTCGAAACTCCGGTAGGTGTCGACCTGCTCGGTGTGCCGCACCGTGTAGTTCACGGCGCCCACGGCCGTGCGCAGGCCCGGGAACGGCAGCGTCGGCAACGTGACGGTGACGTGGGCGGTGACGGCGGCGCCGCGCGGCAGCCCCGTCAAACCCGTACAGGCACCAGGGGGCGATCCGACGGGGTGCACGGAGAAGCAGACAGCGACGTCGCCGGCAGCGACCTGGTGGTTGGCGGCCGACCGAGCGACCAACGCCACGGCTGACGCCGCCGCGGTGCGGGGATCCTCGGCGAGGACGGCGGCGCGGGCCGCCTCCTGCGCAGCGACCTGCGCCATCGACTGTCGTTCGACCCAGACGGGGAACGACAGAGCCAGGATCGCAACCGGGAACAGCAGCAGTGCCGCTCCCAGCGCCAGCTCAAGCGGCGCCGAGCCCGCGTCCGACGAGGTTGCCGCACCCGAGTCGGGCGGCGGTCGCCGGGTGATCACGGGCCACCCTCCTTGACCGCCGTTGCTTCGACGTGGAAGACCCAGTCGGTCACACCCGGTGCGAACGCTGGGAAGATCACGTCGGCCACCGCCTGGACCTGGCCGCCCTGTTGCGCGCAGCTGGTGCGCACCCCCCGCCGCAGCGTCCCGTTCAGCCCATCGCTCAGGACGTCGGCGATGCGTGCTTGGCACTCCTGGACGGTGGCTGGCGCCCGCGACCCCACCCTGACTCCTTCGTCGAGGGCAGCTCTGACCACACCTCGCCCGTACTGGAACACCGCGAGGTTGGCGATCATGGTCAGCAGCACGAGCGACAGGCCCACCGCGAGGACGTACTGCAACGTCACGAAGCCGGCGTGGCCGCCGACGTCGCTCCGCCACCGGCCGTGGGACGCGGCCGCAGGTGGGCGCCGTCCCTGCCGCACGGCGATCACGGCGGTCACCGGCGCGTCAACGTGCGCGTCCACCAGTCACGCTCCGACCACCGAGCCGGGCTCCGACCCCAGCAGCCAGGCTCCGACCTCACCAGCAGCAGTCAACGTCCGACCTGGCCACCACCACCGCTGGTGATCTGGCTGGTGATCCACTCGATGATGCTCACGCCGGCGGCTTGCAGGGCGCCCCAGATGACGAGAAGCGCAAGGATCCCGATGGCCGCGTTCCCCAGAAGTTCCGCCGTGCTGAAGCCGTCCTCCCGCTCACGGAACTGTGTCGCCAACCCCGTCAGCCGGAGTCGCAAGGCCGTGATCAGCTGCTGCATGTTGCATCCCTTCTCTCGAGTTCTTGACCTGTTGTGTCCTGCATCAGCGGACCCCGAAGATCAGTGACGGCAGGGGCGCGGCGATGAACAGCAGCATCACCGGCGCCAGGATCGCGATGATCGGGAGGAGCATCGCGGCGCGGCGGCGGGTCGCCGTCCGCTTGAGCGCTTCTCGGCGGGCGTCGCGGATGTCCTCCGACAAGCTCAGCAGCGCGTCGGCGAGGTCGGCGCCGAACTCGGCGCCAGCCGCGAGCAGCCGGTAGGTCCGTGCGGCGTTGGGCTCCGGCGTCAGACGCGCGATGCGCGCGAACGCCTCCGGGGCGCGCAGTCCGGTGCTGTGGGCCCGCAGGACCTCGGCGAGCTCGTCGACCACCGCGCCGTTGCCGCGCGCGACCACCCGCTGCACCGCCTGGATGACCCCCCCACCGATGCGCACGTTCATCGCCAGCAGCTGGTTGATCGTGTACAGCTCGATCCGCATGCGGTTGCGGCGCTCTTCGATACAGCGGTCCAACCGCCCCCGCCAACGAGTCACTCCCACCACGAAACCCAACGCCCCGGCCACCAGGACCTCCAACGGGGAGCCGCCGATCACCAGGCCGAGCGCCACCCCGATCGCCGCCCCCGCGGCGGCGTTGCCCAGCTGCCGCACTCGGTAGTCCTGCACTCGCCGCTCGACGGGCACGTCGACGAGGAGGCCGGCCTGGCGGAGCTTCAACAACAGCCGTTCCTCGCCGGACGCGTCGACAACACGACCCAGTCGGTCCGCCAGCGCCTGCACCGGCGGCCCGAACAACCGCCGGATGGTGCCGCCTGACAGAGCCGCGCCCGGCGTTGCGACCGCGAGCACGTCGGCGCTACGCCCCAGGCTCGTGCGGCTGGCCACCGTGTAGGGACGCACCCGTCCCGCGAGCCGGCGGGTCGGACGGACCAGCAGCGATGTGGCCAGTGCCACGGCGGTGCCGGACAGGACCGCGGCGAACAGCGCCCATCCCAGCGGGGCGGTCACGTCTGCCCCTCCGGAAGCTGGCGCGAGACGGTGGCCCCTCCGCCGAACACCCGGTCCTCGCCTCGATCGCGGCCGAGGCGCCCGACGATCCACAGGCCGAGCAGGCTCAGCAGACCACCGATCACAACGACCACGACCCCGGCTGGCGACCGGTAGAAGTCCCGGAAGTGGCCAGCCTGCGCGGTCAACAGGAGCAGCACCAGCCAGGGAAGCACGAACACGGCACGCGCGTTGATACGCTGTTCGAGGCTCTGTGTGGTGATCTCCTCCGACGCCCGCACGTCCTTGGTGGTGGCCTCAGCCAGGTCACGCAGGATGTCGGTGAGGATGTGACCGCCGCGTTCGTGAGCCAGGATCAGCACCTCGATCACCCGGTCGGAGGTGGGATCGGCGAGCTCCTCTTTGACCAGCTCGAGAGCTGGGACGACGCCGAGCACGCGTGACAGCACCGGGTAGCGAGCGAACGCCTGCCGCAGCGGTTCCGGTCCCCCGGTTGCCAACGCCGTGACCGCCTGGTTGAGCGACAACCCCGCCGAGATGCTGGCGAGGACCTCGCGGATGCCATCAGGCCACGCTTCCTGCACTTCCCGCAGACGCGTGGTGCGGCGCCGGGCGAAGTACGTGTGCGGGAGCATCCCGGTGGCCACGGCCGGCACGATCGCGACCGCCGGAGCTCCCGTGAGGGTGATGACCGCCCCGAACGTCACCAGGCCAGCGGACAGCGAACCGACCACGAACTGGCGCGGGGTGAGATCCGCCCCCGCCTGGATCAACCACAGCTGGCGGCGGCTCACCTGCGTCGGCGTCCTGCCGCGCCCGAGGTCGAGGTGCGGCAGGCTGCCGGTCAGGGCACCAACCGCCAGCGACATGAACAGGCCGGTGATGGCCGCACCCAGCAACGTCACCGCGGCCCTCCTCGCGCCGCTGTCGCGCTCATAGCGGCGAGCTCCGGCCCTCGAGGATCGCCCGTAACGTGAACCCCTCCGGGAGCGCCCGCTCGATGCGCTCCGCGGCGGGCGGGACGGCGCCCGTCCACACCAGCGGCTTGCCGAGTTCCTGGCGGACGAAGATCGGCTCGGTGGTGAAGTCGGCGTGCAACGACGGCACGATCGCGAGGATCTCCATCACCTGTCGGCGGATGCCGTGACGGTGGTCGGCCCGGTTGATGTCATCCCGGTCCAGGTGCACCACCACGTCGATCGCCGACGCGAACACCTTCCTCACGATCGTCTCGGTGACGTTCTCTCCCGCCATGATCGCGGCGTTGACCAGCGCGTTGAGCGCGTCACGCGCCCCGTTGGCGTGGACGGTCACCGCGAACCCACAGCCGGCGTTGACCGCTCTGGTGAGCTCGAAGGCTTCCGCTCCGCGGACCTCGCCGACGACGATGTGGTCCGGGCGCATCGCCAGGACGAACCTTGACTTGTTGGACTGCTTCTCCTTATGGTCCCGTCCATGAAGCGCAAGGCCAGGTCCGCAGCCGTCTACTGCCGCATCTCCCGAGACTCACAGGGAGAAGCGCTCGGGGTCGAGCGCCAAGAGAAGCTGTGTCGAGAACTGGCCGACTCCCTCGACTGGACCGTCGGTGCCGTCTACGTCGACAACGACCTGTCGGCCTACAACGGGAAGCGGCGACCGGAGTATCAGCGGATGGTGTGCGACCTGGAGGCCAGCCTCAGAGACGGAGTCATCGTCGTTGACCAGGATCGCCTCGTCCGCCACGTCAAAGAACTTGAAGACTTCATCGACCTTGCCGACGAGCACGGAGTCCCGCTCGCGAACGTCTCCGGAGACTTGGACCTCTCGACTTCGGACGGACGGCTAACCGCTCGTATCCGCGGGTCCGTGGCCCGACATGAGAGCGAGAAAAAGAGCGAGCGGCTCAAGCGCCAGCGCGAGCAGGCGGCTCGCAAGGGCCGTCGCCACGGCGGAAGACGACCCTACGGCTACGAGTCCGACGGGGTAACCATCAGAGACGAGGAGGCCGCAGTCATCCGCCAGATGGCCACACGCTTCATTGCCGGCGAGACCCTTCCTACTCTCGCATCCGACCTCAACTCACGTCGAATCCCAACCGCCCGCGCACGAGACCTTCTAGACCGCGCGGAAGGAAAGGCAGCCGCCGGAGATCTTCAGGCCGCACGAGAACTCAGGCAACGAGCCAACAGCAAGAGCTGGATGACGACGAGTCTGCGCTCCATCCTCGGCAGCGCGCGTATCGCTGGGTTGCGTGTTCATCAGGGAGAGGTGATCGGAGACGCCGAATGGCTGGCGATCATCGACCGAACGACCCACGAGTCCCTTCGTGCCATCCTCGGCGATCCTCGCCGGGTGCAGCGCGGACGCCCCCCTACGGCCTTGCTATCGGGCCTTGTGCGCTGCGGACGGTGTGGCGGGCCAATGTATGCCCACCACCTGACCGGTCGTTCAGATAGATACCTATGCGACTCGGGGCCGGGGCGACCCGGCTGCGGACGCGTTGGGGCGGTGCTCGATCCTCTCGAGGCGCTCGTGTCTGGAGCCGTGCTTGACGCACTCAGCTCTGACCACTTCCACGAGCGGATCAACCGCGCCGCCAGGGGGAACGAAACCGAGCGGGAGCTTGTGCGACAATTGGCCAAGGACCGCGACGCCCTCGACGCCCTGGCACGCGACCTCGCAGAGGAGCGTGTAACCCGACGCGAGTGGCTTGCGGCGAAGAGCGTGTACGACAAGCGGATCGCGGAACACGAAGCGGCGCTCGCAGGTCTCAAGGCCGAATCGAAGATCGCGTCGCTGCCCCGGCAGAACGACCGTCTTCGTGAAGCCTGGGAGGAGCACGACGACTCTTGGCGGCGCGCTGTTCTAGACCAGGTCCTCGAAGCCGTCATTGTCAAACCGGCCGAGAAGCCAGGTCTACGATTCTTCGACCCAAACCGCGTAGAGCTCGTCTGGCGGGCATGAACATCCTCGTGAGGTGGCGCGCTTGACGTCGTCCACCCGCCGCTTGGGCGAGTGGTCCACCGGCGTCCCGGCGCCCAAAACCAACATGGCGACACGGTGAAGCGTCGCCGCGTCCTCGATCTTGTGCGGGAGCCCTTGTTTCCGCCGGGAGTCCCTGGCCAGCCGGCGGGCAGCTTCGGAGAGATCGGTCCCGGTGGTGGATGCGCTGGTGGCCCTCCCGGGGGCCGGTCGAAGAAGTCGCAAGCGAAGACGTTCAGATCGATCGCCCGACCGCACGCGTCGATTCCTTTCCGCGGGCGACTCAGAGCACCCGCGGGAAGGGAGTTCCCACGGCAGCGTCGTATTGTGACACCAGTGCGGAAATCGCACGTCCGCTCACCCATCTCCGCGGCAAGGAGTACTTCAGCCCAATTGCTGGAACAGGGTTGAGCGCCTTGGACAGGGAGTCGGGCGCCTGCGGCAGCTCGGCGGCATGGACGCCGCGACGCGGGGTGCCGTCGCCATCGGTCGCAGGCCGCCAGTCGCCGGGCTTCCGGCGTGGATCGCGGCTACTGAACCGGGACCTCCAGGTTATGAGCCCGGCCTAGCGCGTCGCTCTTCATCCTTCCGAGTCCGCGATTGTGCCCTGGCCTGGGAAAACACACCGATGTTGTCCGCCCGCATCCCGCCCCGTCCAGGCACCTCTCAGGATTCTTGGCGGCCATGCGGCGGCCATTGCGCCCAGACGGGCGTCGCATGTGCTTGCATGACTATTCAGCGCCTGAAGCGAGCATTGCCGACGAGCACCATCCGCCTCTGCCTATCCATGGCGCGCG
>JALYHG010000035.1 GCA_030776725.1 Actinomycetota bacterium | reverse complement strand
CCGGCGACGTACTTGACCAGCGGCGAGTAATGCAGGATCAGGGCGTCGCGGGCGGCACCGTCGTGGGTCTCGTGGTAGCGCTCCCACAGCGCCTCAGGATCCACCGCTGCTCCTGGTGATCGGCTCGTTACTCATCGTACGCATCGGTCGGCGATCCTTCATGGGGCCGATCCGGTCGGTCAGCTTCGTCACGTTCCACGTCGTGTTGGTCACGTTCCACGTGGTGGTCGTCGAGCACCGGCCGACCGGTGCCGGTCGGGTCCCCGGTGGCGGGCTGGTCGGCTCCGGAAGGGACCTCCTCGCCGGTGGCGTCGCTGTCGGCCGTGTCCCCCGTGCCCGCACCCAGCCGGCGTTCGTCGATCTCGTCCGGAGGCCCGTCCTCCGCGCCACCGGCGATCGGCTCGAGCGGTCGCGGATCGGGTCGCTTCTGCATGGTCTGTCGCTTTCCTGGGGTCACCCGCTCACCTAACCGGGTCGTGGCCCGCGGTCGGCATCATCGCACCCCGCCGACCGCCGGGGTCGGGTGATGCGAACGGCAGGCAACCGGCGGCCGTGGCGACCTGCGCGCGGCCCGGTCGCGGCTCGGAGCCCGCGCTCGGCGGCCGCTAGGGTGCCAGCGTCGGACGACCTGAGGGGACCGCATGACCACGAAGCTGCGCGTGACCGACGAGGACATCGACACCGCCTTCACCTCGGCATCGCCGCCGCGGGCTCAGGGCGACGCTGCTGACGGGGACGCAGCGGACGCCACCGACGGTGACGCAGCCGACAGCGACGCCACCGACGCCACCGACAGTGACGCCGCCGACAGCGACGCCGCCGACGCGGCCGACGCCGCTGACGCCGACGGAGAGGACGCCTGAGCCCGGGGCGATCCGGGGCCCCGGGCAGCCTGCGTCGCTGCGTCGGGGACGCCGACCGCTTCCTCCGGGAGGCCTGGGAGTCGTCCGCGCACCTGCACCGGCGCCGCGGCGACGACGACTTCGCGGATCTGCTCTCGCTCGACGACGTCGACCGGATCCTCGCCACCATGTCGCCGCGGCCGCCGGCGTTCCGCCTGGTGCGGGCAGGCGACACGCTCCCACGCGCCAGCTACACGCGGAGCGGCACGCTCGGCGGTCAGCGACTGAACGACCTGCCCGACATCGGACGCGTCTTCACGCTGTTCGACGAGGGCGCGACGATCGTGCTGCAGGGCCTGCACCGCTACTGGGAGCCGGTCACCCGCTTCTGCCATGAGCTCGAGGCGTTCCTCACCCAGCCCGTGCAGGCCAACGCCTACCTCACACCGCCGGTCGCCACCGGCTTGAACGTCCACCACGACACCCACGACGTCTTCGCCATGCAGACGTTCGGCCGGAAACACTGGGTGACGTACGCGCCCGTGGTCGACCATCCCGTGCCATCACAGCGCTGGGATCCGTCGCTCGGTGATCCCGGCGAGCCGGTGCTGGACGTCGACCTCGAGCCTGGCGACTGCCTGTACGTCCCGCGGGGCATGCTGCACGCGGCGCGGACGGTCGACACCGCGTCGCTGCACCTGACGCTCGGTGTCCGGAGCGTCACCTGGCACGACGTGTTCACCCAGGTGGTCACCGACGCGGCCGACGAGGTCCGGTTCCGTCAGGCGCTCCCCGCCGGGTACGCCGCCGACCCGGCCGGGTTCGCCGGGACCGTCTCCGCCCGGCTGAAGGAGTTGGCGTCCTGGATCGAGGAGCGCGACGGCGGGGAGATCACCGGCCGGCTGGCGGACCGCTTCTGGTCCTCGCGGCCACCGGTCCTCGACGGGCAGCTACGTCAGCTGCTCGACCTCGACTCCCTCGATCAGGACAGCCGCGTCAGCCGCCGTGACGGTGCCGTGGCCGACCTCGACGTCCGCGACGGGCGAGCCCGGTTGCAGCTCGGCGACCGGCGCCTCACCCTCCCGGCGGAGCTGGCACCGGTGATCGGGCGACTGCTGAGCGCCCAGCAGCTCCGTGTCGGCGACCTGACGGAGCTGGACGAAGGCAGCCGGCTGGTCCTGGTGCGCCGGCTGATCCGCGAGGGTCTGCTCGTGGCCGGCGGTGAGTGAGCGGTTCTCCTGCTCGCGGGCGGCACGGACTCGTGCGGAGCCGCTGCTGGCCACGGCCTCGCGTGTGCGCCGTTGGATCGCGCTCGAGCAGCCGGGAGCCTGGGGACGCGACGCGGTCATCGACAGCCGGCTGCAGCCCTCGACCGGCTGGGAGCTGCGGCGCCGCGCGCGGCAGGTCGGCGCCCGCCTGATCCTGATCCGTCGCCACGGTCGCGCCGCCGACGACGGCGCCGCGGTCACCTGCTTCGTGGCGCACTCCACGCCCCGTGCGTGCTGGGTGGAGCGGCTGACCGCCGACGATCCCGCGGAGCTGCTCGACCATGATCTCTCCCCGCTGGCGGCGGGCCGGTCGGTCGGGGGCCGGGCGGTCAGCCGCGGTCCGTACCTGGTCTGCACCAACGGCGCGCACGACCCGTGCTGCGCCGAGTTCGGCCGGCCGCTCGCGGCGGCGCTCAGCGTCGCGCGACCGGCCGAGACCTGGGAGTGCTCGCACATCGGCGGTGACCGCTTCGCCGGCAACCTCGTGATCCTCCCCGAGGGCCTGTACTTCGGGTGGGTCAGCCCCGCGGACGCTCCCGAGGTGGTCGAGCGGTACGAGACCGGGACGATCGATCTGACCCACTACCGGGGCCGCAGCTGCTATCCGTTCGCCGTTCAGGCAGCCGAGACCTTCATCCGGGAGAGGCTGGGGCTGACCGCGGTCGGTGCGCTCCGCGCGATCGGCCGAGGTCGCGTCGACGGAGACCTGCACGAGATCACCTTCGCCACGATCGACGGGCGACGGGTGGCCGCCACGGTGCGGGCGCATCCCGACCCGGAGGCGCGGCGCCTGACCTGCCGCGCGGCCGGCCGCATCTGCCCGCCGCGGTACGAGCTGGTCGACCTGCAGGCGCCGATGACCGGCTCCAGCGACCGGTAGCGTCGCTCGGGATGGGTCTCCACCATGGGATGCGGCTGGGAACAGCCATCGCAGTCGCCGGCCTGCTCGCTGTCGTGGGATGCACCCGCGCGCCAGCCAGCGATCCGCCGGGCGCCCGGCCCGCCACCGCCGGTGGTGGCATCGACGCCGGAGATCCAGGGGCGGCGGGGACCACCGACCCGGCCGCGGCCGGCGAGTCGCCCACCGC
>JALYHG010000034.1 GCA_030776725.1 Actinomycetota bacterium | reverse complement strand
GCCGGCGCCGGGGCGTGGCGCCCCCGGCGGTACCCCGCCCGGGCGGGGCGCGCCGCCCCGTCCCGCCGGGAAGAAGCGCAAGAAGGGGCGGAAGACCCAGCCCCAGGAGCAGGCGCTCGACTTCCAGCCACGGCAGCGACGTGACGAGCCGCTCGCCACCGACGTCGAGCGCGTCGAGGTCCTGTCGGGCATCACCGTCGACGAGCTGGCCAAGAAGCTCGACGTGTCCGGAGCGGCCCTCGTCAAGAAGCTGTTCCAGATGGGTGAGATGGTCACCGTGCAGCAGTCGCTGCCCAACGACACCGTCGAGATCCTGTGCGACGAGCTCGGCGTCGACGTGTACTTCGCGACCGAGGAGGAGCTGGAGTTCGGGATCGAAGAGCCCGAGGACCCGGCCGACCTCCAGCCGCGGCCCCCGATCGTCACGGTGATGGGCCACGTCGACCACGGCAAGACGTTGCTGTTGGACGCGATCCGCGAAGCCGACGTGGTGTCGGGTGAGGCCGGTGGCATCACCCAGCACATCGGCGCCTACCAGGTGCGCAAGGACGGCAAGCAGATCACGTTCATCGACACCCCCGGCCACGAGGCGTTCACCGCCATGCGGGCCCGCGGGGCGCAGATCACCGACATCGCCGTGCTGGTCGTCGCCGCCGACGACGGTGTGATGCCCCAGACGGTCGAGGCGATCAACCACGCCAAGGCCGCGGAGGTCCCGATCGTGGTGGCCGTCAACAAGATGGACCTGCCGGGCGCCGACCCGGACAAGGTCAAGGGCCAGCTCACCGAGTACGGCCTGATCGCCGAGGACTACGGCGGGGACACGCCGACCATCCAGGTCTCGGCCAAGGCCAAGCAGGGCATCGACGACCTGTTGGAGATCCTGCTGCTGCAAGCCGACCTGATGGAGTTGAGCGCCAACCCGAAGAAGGAAGCCCGCGGACGCGTGGTCGAGGCCCACCTCGACAAGGGCCGTGGTGCGGTGGCGACCGTCCTGGTCCAGGCGGGCACGCTGCACGTCGGAGACGTGGTCGTCGCCGGCGTCGCCGACGGCAAGGTCCGTGCGATGTTCGACGAGAACGGCAACCCGATCCAGGAGGCGGGACCCGCCCGCCCGGTGCAGGTCCTGGGCTGGAACGACGTCCCCGAGGCCGGTGACGAGTTCCGGGTCACCGACGAGGAACGCGTGGCCCGTGACATCGCCGAACGTCGCGCCGAGCGCCAGCGCCGCAAGGAGCTGGTCGAGCAGCAGCGTCCCAAGACGCTGGAGGATCTGGCCGCGGAGGTCGAGCGCGGCGAGGTCGCCAGGCTCAACCTGATCATCAAGGGCGACGTGTCCGGTTCGGTCGAGGCGCTCGACGACGCGCTCACCCAACTCGACGTGTCCGACCTGGACGGCCAGGTGGAGGTCCGCGTCGTGCACAAGGGCGTCGGTGCGGTCACCGCCAACGACGTCACGCTCGCCGAGGCGTCGGACGCCACGATCGTGGCGTTCAACGTCCGGCCGGACGCCAACGCGCGTGAGGCGATCGAGCAGAGCGGTGTGGACCTGCGCAGCTACCGCATCATCTACGAGGCCATCGAGGACATCGAACGCGCCCTGAAGGGCATGCTCGGGCCCGAGGTCCACGAGGTCGTGCTCGGCGAGGCGGAGGTTCGCGAGATCTTCAGGGTCCCGCGCGCCGGGTTCGTGTTCGGCTGCATGGTCACCGACGGCGAGGTTCGACGCGGCAGCAACGTGCGTGTCGTCCGCGAGGGCGTCGTCGTGGCCGACGATCGCATCGAGTCGTTGCGTCGCTTCAAGGACGACGTGCGCGAGGTGTCGTCGGGGTACGAATGCGGCATCGGGCTGGCTCGGTTCCAGGACGTCAAGTCCGGTGACGTGCTCGAGGCCTACGAGCAGCGCGAGGTCGAGCGCGTCTGACCCGGCCGTTCGTGGTCCACGTGAGGATGCCGCATGGATCTTCCCGGCACGGAGCCTGGCACGGTGTTCATCGGCGTCGCGCGCGTCGAGCTGCACATCCCCGGTGTGGGGTCGCTCAAGGGCAAGCGCGCCGTGATGAACAAGCTCAAGGCCGGGCTGCAGCGTGAACTGGGGTGCAGCGTCGCCGAGGTCGGCTTCCAGGACCTGTGGCAGCGTGGCGCGGTCGGGGTGGCAGCGGCCGCGTCGTCCCAGACCGGCGCGGAGCGCGTCCTCGATCGCATCGTCGCGGTGATCGAACGTGACCCTCGCGTGGTCGTGACCGCGATCATCAACGATGTGGGGGAGGTCAGCTGAGATGCCCAAGCGAGGCAACCCGCGGGCGGAGCAGCGGGTGAAGGAAGCCGTGGCGGAACTCCTCGAGGAGGACATCGCCGACCCGCGGGTGTCATACGTCACGGTGACCGACGTCCGTCTCACCGAGGACCACAAGCGCGCGACCGTGTACTACACGACGCTCGAGCCGGGCGTGCTGTCGCGCGACCCCCGTGGTGGCGGTGACGCCGTCCTACCCGACGCCGACGAAGCGGCCGCCGGGCTGGCGAGCGCCGCGCCCCGCGTCCAGGGTCTGCTGGCGCGGAGGGTCCGGCTGCGCAACACCCCGATCCTGGAGTTCGCGCCGGACGAGGTCGTCGCCGAAGGCCGGCGCATCGACGACCTCCTGCGTCGGGTCGGTGGGGAGCAGGATGAGGGCGGTGACGACGACGGTGATTGACCAGCAGCTGTCGTCACGTGGACACGACGACGCGCCCGGGTGGGCCGGCGAGATCCCCGCCGAAGCGTGGGACGCGACCATCGCCGTCCTCGAACGGGCCCGCGACGACGGCCTGCTGATCGGGCTGGCCTGTCACGCCGACCCCGACGGTGACGCGATCGGATCGTTGCTCGGCATGCAGCTGTTCCTGCGACAGTGGGGCGTGGCGTCGGTCGCGTCCTGGGGGAGTGACCCGTTCGCGGTCCCGCCCCAGTACACGTTCCTGCCGGCCCTCGACCAGCTGGTTCCTCCGCGCGACTTCCCCGACGCCCCCGACGTGCTGATCACCTTCGACGCCGGCAGCCCCGCGCGGTTGGGCCTGCTGGCCGGCGCTGCCGACCGCGCCGGGACGGTGATCGTCGTCGACCACCACGAGAGCAACACCGGGTTCGGGGACATCAACCTGGTCGCGCCCCGCGCCGCAGCGACGGCGGTCCTCGTCGACGAGCTGATCCGCCGACTCGGCGGTCACCCCGACCGCGACATCGCCGCGTGCCTGTACACCGGCCTGGTGACCGACACCGGCCGCTTCCAGTACAAGAGCACCGATCGCTCGGCGATGGAGCTCGGTAGCCGGCTGATCGGCGAGGGGATCGACCACGCCGAGATGAACCGGCAGATGTTCGAGACGCACTCGTTCGGGTACCTCAAGGTGCTGGCCCGGGTCCTGGACCGCGCCACGTTCGTGCCGGAGGCCAGCCTGGTGTACTCCTGGGTGGAGCAGTCGGACCTCGAGCGGTACGGGATGTCGCTGGAGGAGACCGAGGGCATCATCGACGTGCTGCGCACCGCCGACTCGGCCGAAGTGGCGATGATCATGAAGGAGCAGCCAGACGGCCGGTGGCGGGTGTCGTTCCGCGCCAAGGGCCGCACCGACGTCGCCGCGCTGGCCTCCGACCTCGGTGGCGGTGGACACCAGTTCATGGCCGGTTTCCACGCGGACGAGCCTCGTGACGCGATCATCGACGCGGTCGTCGAGCGCCTCGCCGGGATATGACGTGGGCGGCTCGAGCGCACCGACCACGAGCGACGGTGTCCTCGTCGTCGACAAGCCCGCGGGGATGGGATCCACCGACGTGGTCCGGGTCCTGCGCCGCGTGACACGACAGCGGCGCGTGGGGCACACCGGCACCCTCGACCCCGACGCCACGGGTGTGCTGGTGGTGTGCCTGGGGCGAGCCACCCGCCTGGTGCGGTTCCTGCAGGAGGGCCGCAAGACCTACCTCGCACAGGTCACGTTCGGCGTGGAGACCACCACCCAGGATGCGAGCGGGCAAGTCGTGGCGGAACGGTCGGCGCACGCCGTCACCGAGGGCCGTCTGCGCCAGGCGCTGACCGGGTTCATCGGCGACATCCCGCAGGTGCCCCCGATGGTGTCGGCCGTGAAGGTCGGCGGCGAACGGTTGTACGACAAGGCCCGCCGCGGTGAGGTCGTGCGACGCGAGCCACGCACGGTGACGATCCACGACATCGTCGTGGAGTCGTTCGAAGCGGGGGAGCGCGCGCACGCGTCGTTGCTGGTGACGTGCTCGTCCGGGACCTACATCCGCACCCTCGCACACGACCTCGGCGGCGCACTCGGCTGCGGAGCGAGCCTCGCGGGGCTCCGCCGCTTGACCAACGGCGCGTTCACCGTGCACGACGCCCACACACTGGCCGACATCGAGGGCGCCGCCGAACACGGCGAGCTGCGCCGGCTGGTGCTGACCATGGCCGAGGCGGTGCGGGGTCTGCCGTCGGTCGAGGTCGACGCCGAGACCGCCCGGGCGGTCGCCACCGGCCGCCGCTTGCCGGCCACGGGGCTGCCCGGACCGATCGCGCTGGTGCACCGCGTCGGCGGCGAACCGACGCTGGTGGGGATCTACGCCGACGACGACGGTCACGCTCGCGCCGAAGCGGTGTTCGTCCAGCCCTCCGACCTGCAACGGTCGGAGAGCCGATGACGACGCCCGCCGGGCGTTCGTCGCCGTCCGAGCGGGCGTGGCACTCGCTCGACGAGGTCGAAGCTGCCCCGTCGGTCGTGACCATCGGGTTCTTCGACGGCGTTCACCGTGGCCACCAGGCCATCTTCGACCGCACGGCTGCAAGCGCCGAGGAACTGGGCCTGCGTGCGCTGGCGGTGACGTTCGACCGTCACCCCAGCGAGGTGCTCCGCCCGGGGTCGCAGCCGCCGCTGCTGATGACCCGTGAACGGCGGGTGCGGACGCTGCTGGAGGTCGGCGCCGATCGCGTGCTGGTCCTGCCGTTCACGTTGGAGCTGTCACAGCTGGAGCCGGCCGCCTTCGTCGACCAGGTGCTGGTCGCCGTCCTCGACGTGCGCAAGGCGGTGGTGGGCAGCAACTTCCGCTTCGGTCACCGCGCCAGCGGGGACGTCTCGCTCCTGGCCGATCTCGGTACCGCCCACGGCTTCGACGTCGAGGCCGTGCCGCTCCGCAGCCACCTCGACCGCCCGATCTCGTCGTCGACGATCCGCCAGAGGCTCGCCGACGGTGACGTGCGGTGGGTCGCGGAGGCGCTCGGCCGGCCCCACGTGCTGGACGGCACGGTCGTCCGTGGCGACCGCCGCGGCCACCAGCTCGGCGTCCCGACGATCAACGTGGACGTGTCCGAGCGGATGGCTTTCCCCGCGAACGGGGTGTACGCGGGCGACGTGGACATCCCCGACGGGCGCTGGCCGGCGGTGACCAGCGTCGGGACCCGGCCGACCTTCGACGGCGAGACCGTCACGGTCGAGTCGCACCTGCTGGACTTCGACGGTGACCTGTACGGGGCGCAGGTCTCGGTGGGGTTCACCCACCGACTCCGCGACGAGTTGAAGTTCGACACGGTCGGCGACCTGGTCGCTGCCATGGAGGATGACATCCGCCATGCACGTGCCCTGCTGTCGATCGGCTAACTCGATCCGCTGACTGCTGGATCGTGCCG
>JALYHG010000033.1 GCA_030776725.1 Actinomycetota bacterium | reverse complement strand
GCTTGGTGGAGATCGCGGGCGCTGACCACAACGACCCGGCGCTACTGACCGGTGACCGGCTGCTCGCGGCCGTCGAGGGCTTCCTCGCCGACCACCGACCGTGACCACCGCGGCCGTTCCCGCGCATTCCGGCGGGCGCGTGTGTTGCCGTCAGGTTCCGGCTTCCTGCCCGAACGGTCACTGCAGACGCGGCGGGGACCACGCAGGTTGGGGGCGACCGGCGGAGGAGACACCACCATGGCCGATGCGACGCCGTCGGCTGCGGCGGGCGACGCGCCGGAGACCATCTACCTCACGTGTGCGGCGTTCCAGGACCACGATCCGATGCCGCGGCGTTTCACCTGCGACGGTGAGGACCTGGCCCCCGCGTTGGCGTGGCGGGGCATCCCCGGCGACACCCTCGAGTTGGCGCTGTCCTGTGAGGACCCTGACGCGCCCGGCGGCACGTTCGTTCACTGGATGATGGTCGGCATCGATTCCGCCAGCACCGGCCTCGACGAGAACACCATCCCCGACGGCGCGGTGGTCGGCGTCAACGACTTCGCCACCAGCGGCTACCGCGGACCGTGTCCTCCGTCCGGGGACGACTCCCACCGGTACGTCTTCACGGTGTTCGCCTCAGGCGCGGGACTCTCCCTGGACAACGACTTCAGCGCCCAGCAGCTGCACGACGCGCTGCGAGGCAACGTCATCGCGGTCGGCAAGCTCACCGGCCTCTACCAGCGTGACAGTGCCTGAGGTCGGTCCGGGCGAGGCGGCCGCTGACCGGCTCGCCGACCAGCTCGCGTTCCTCCTCGAGGCCGACCGGCTCAAGCACGTCTTGCGCCGGACCACGATCGCGGACGGCTCGCGGCGCGAGAACTCCGCCGAGCACTCGTGGCACCTGGCACTGTTCGCCGCCGTCCTGGCGGAGCACGCCGCCGAGCCGGTCGACGTGTCTCGGGCCATCCGGATGTTGCTCATCCACGACGTGGTCGAGATCGACGCCGGCGACACCTTCGCATACGACGACGCGGCTCGTGTCACGAAGCAGAGCCGCGAGCAGGACGCTGCTGACCGGTTGTTCGCGCTGCTGCCTGACGATCAGGCCGCCGAGTGGCGTGCCCTGTGGGACGAGTTCGAAGCCGGTCGAACCCCCGATGCCCGCTTCGCAGCGGCGATCGACCGGCTCCAGCCGATCCTGCTCAACCACGCCTCCGGCGGCGTGGCGTGGCGCGAGCACGGCATCCGAGCTGGGCAGGTCCGCGCCCGCAACAGGCGCACCCGGCAGGCGGCCCCGGCGCTGTGGGACCACGCCCAGCAGGTGATCGACGCGGCGGTCGCCGACGGCCACCTCGCGCCCGACGACGGGAACGTGGGGTCCCGTCGTCGGTGACGAGCGTCACATGGCTTCGAGGGTGGCGGCGAGGCCGCGCTCGACCGCATCGATCACGTACGGCCGCAGTTCCGCGGCGGGGATGATGCAATCCACCGAGCCGACCTCACGGGCCCGTTCGATGCTGTGGATGCTGTCGAACTCGTTGGCCACCTCGCGCATCTTCTCCGCGTGGACCTCTTCCTCGACCTCGTCGAGCTCCGTCTGCAGCTTCGCCTTTTCCCCCTCCGGGGCTTCCTCCAGCTCCCGACGCAGCGACGCGACACGTTCGTCCTCGTGCGTGCGACGATCCACCTCCCGGGAGAAGACCACGGCGGCTGCCGGTGTCCCGCCGATCACCGACGCGTACGAGCCCTCTACAGCGGCGACCTCCAACCCCTCGTTCAGCCACTTGGAGAAGACCACGAAAGCGCCGCCGTGGTACCGCGAGATCACGCAGAACACGAGCGGCCCACGGAAGTTGACCACCGCTCGGCCGATCTCCGCGCCGAACTCCAGCTGCCACTTGCGCATCGACTCCGGCGACCCGTCGAAGCCCGACAGGTTGGCCAGCACCACCACGGGCCGGTTCCCGGAAGCGGCGTTGATGGCGCGGGCCACCTTCTTCGACGATTGCGGGAACAGCGTCCCCGACGTCCACGCGGACGGCCCATCGGCCGGCAGGAACCCGTAGCGGGGCAACGTGTGCGACTCGAACCCGAGCATGCACACCGGGATGCCGCCCACGTGCGCGTCCCAGACCACGGCGCCCTCGGCGTCGCGCCAGGCGAACCAGCGCTCGATTGGCTCGCGGTCCTGATCGCTGACCGCACGCATCACCGATCGGATCGCGAACGGCTTCTTCCGCTCGGGGTTCCGCTCGTCGGAGAAGATCTCGCCGACCAGGTCGAAGTCCGATCCCTCCACCTGTTCGTGTGGGAAGTCGCGGACGTCGCGGTCGTGGGGGTCGGAGGTCTGCACCCGCGGCGGGAAGCGCTCGCCGGGCACCACGTAGGTGTGGTCGTAGTGGCGGAACAGCAGCTGGCAGGCGGCCTCCACACTCGGCGCCCAGTACTGCGCCTCGCCGTTGGGACCCATGATCCTCTCGTAGCCGCCGATGCCGACGTTGTCCTCGGCCGAGACACCCCCGGAGAAGTCCAACGCCCGCTTCCCGGTGAGCACCATGGCGCTGTCGGGGACCATGATCAGGATCCCCGACGTGTGCATCAGCATGGTCGCTTCGGCGTTGAAGTACGGCTGGGCGCCGACGTTGATGCCCGTCACGATGATGTTCAGCTCGCCCCCGCCCTGCGTGAACTCGACGATGCGGCGGAGGACCGCCCCGATCCAGTCCATGTTCTCCACGCCGGTGTCCATCGCGATGCGCGCTCCGGACGACTCCGCGAACCACTCGACCGGCAGCTGGCGCGACTCGGCCAGATCGAGCGCGGCGATCAGCCGCCTGCACTCGGCCTCGGCGATCGATCCCAGGCTCATCGACGGGTCGCTCAGCACCATGACCCGTTCCATCCCGTCGGGCACCGCCTCGGTGACGTTGCGGATCAGGCCGACCACGATGCTGGCCTCGTTCTGCCCGTAGGGTCGGTCGACCGGGACCAGGCGCCCGTCCCCATCGAGGTCGTGCTCGGTGAAGCTGCCGGGTGGGAAGTCCGACACCGCCTCGTCGCGTGGCGTGAGCTGGTCGATCAACTCGTACGGGTAGACCGAGCCGTAGCGGCGGGTCTTCAGGACCCGCTGGCGGTACTCCGACAACGTCGGGATGGGCTCGTCGGACGGTTCCTCCTCGCGGACCACGATGCCGGTCTCAGCCACGTTCTCGATGTGGAGCTCGATCTCTTGCGTCTCACCGCTGGCGGGATCGCGGGTACGACCGAACGCGATCACCTTCTCCAGGCCGAGCCCCACCGTGGCGGGGGCGAGCTCACGGGCGAGGTCGCGCAGCACGCTCGTTGGGAAGTCGAGCGGCGGCTCGATGTGCAGCATGACGAGGTTGTTGAGCAGGCGTTCACCCGGTGGGCGTCGGGTCTGGAAGCGACGGATGCCCGACAGCGCCTCCATCAGCATCCGTTCCAGGTGCGGGAGGGAGACGACGTCCCCGTCATCGTCGGTGACCGCCGTGAGGTCGCGGACCTCCGCCAGCGCGAAGAGGCGCTCGTCGTTCTCGTTGTCCCGCCCCACACCGTGGAACAGGTACACGTCCTCCACCGACGGCAGCCGCCGGATCTGGAAGTTCGACAGTCTCCACAGCCCCAGGCGCTTGCCGAGCATCGGGTGGAGGTTGCGGTACAGCGTCTCCTCGTGGAAACCGTCGTCGTCCTGACGGAACGTGAAGTGCTGCGTGCGGCGGTGCTCGGGTCCCGGCCCGCTGCTGGTCACCATCACGTCGAGGCGGTGCAGTCGACGCCCGAAATCGACGTCCGCGAGCTGCTCGCGGACCTCCTCGGCCATCACGTCACCGTCGCGCTTGGGACCCGGCCGTGCCAGAGCCACATCGACCACCACCGCCCGGTCGGGGTCGACCTCGGTGATGTGGGCCCGCACGCGGTCTGCCACGCCGGCCAAGCCGTCGTCGTGGGCGTAGGCCACCACCAGGTGGTAGCTCTCGTCCTCGTGCTCGTAGTCGGCGATCGCCAGCGGGTGGCCATCGAACCACTCCACGTGGAGATCACGCAGGTGGCGGGCACGGTGGTAGCGACGGGCGCGGACCTCCAGGACCGCTTCGCGCAGCCCCCCATCCGACTCCTGGTACCACCGCAGGAGCCGTCCGCGCAGTGGCTGTGGGCAACGCACCAGCCGCTCGAGGTGCTGCTCACGCTGATCGGGGTCCGGGTCGGCGGCGAGCGCCGCCACCTCCTCCTCCATCTGCGCGTACGTCTCTTCGCGTTTCTCCTCCAGCAGCGGTCGGTCGAACGCCTGGTGACGCACCTCCCGCGCCAGATCGCTGACCGTCGCGTAGCGACCCTGCGCCACGGAGATCAGGCGGTCGAGGAGAGCCCGGTAGTCGTCGTCGTCGCGTGCCACGGGGGCGCGGTGCTGGAGGTGGCGTTCCAGGATGGTGTCGATCGTGGGGGTCAGGTCCTGGATACGGCTGAACGCACGGAACATCCACAGCAGCGCGTCCTCGAGCTCCGGGGTGCGTTCCAGCCCGTCGACGCCGTAGCGCGCCAGCGCCCGTTCAAGGCGGTCGAGGAACGAGCGCGGCAGCAGCTCCTCTGCGCGATCAGGGGAGCGCAAGTAGGTGAACAGGTACTCCTGGGGGCTTCGGACCAGTTCGCCCTCCGTGGTCTGGTCCGGTTGGCGGCGCGACAGCGCACCGAGGTCGGCGAAGATCGCGAGCACCTCGTCCTCGCGGGCGAGCAGCTCCGGGTCACCCTGCGGCAGCGCCGCACAGACGGCTTCTTGCTGTGCGAACAGCTCGTCGACCTCGTCCTGGTCGAGGTCGTAGCCCAACAAGTAGGCGCGGAGGCGGTCGAAGAAACGCTGTGCGCGTTCCGCCGGGGACTCCCCGTCGAACCGGGTGGCCGAGTCGGCCGCGAACTGGACCCGTTCCTCGGGGCTCTCCTGTTCCTCTTCCTCGCGTTCGATCCGGGCCAGGATGGCGCCGGCGTCGACCTGGACGTTCTCGTTGACGTCGATCGAGCGCACGCGGCCGGCGTACGGCGCCTCGACCGCGGTCTCCATCTTCATCGCTTCGAGCACGCAGACCGTCTGGCCGGCTTCGACGCGGTCGCCAGGTGACACGGCCAGGGAGATCACGACCGCTGGTGACGGGGAGCGCATGACGCCGCCCTCGTCGCGTGTCACGCGGTGGGGAACCCCTTCGATCTCGACCTTGTAGGTGGGGCCCTGCACGTCGGCGACCGCCTTGATGTGCCGCTTGTCGTAGTTCAGGCGCCGCTCGTACCGGCCCAACCGATCGAGTTCCACGCTGACGTGACCATCCGGCGTGTCGACCCGGTAGGCGCGTGCCCCGAGCCGGTACACCGTGGTGCGGTAGGACGTCCCGCGGTAGCGCAGTTCGATGGTCTTGCCGGTCCCGGGTTCGGCTTCGGGCCGCCCCCGCCTCGCCGACGCGTGGAAGTTCGTGCGGTCGGCCTCGTGCTCGACCTCGTAGCCTTCCACCGCAGCCAGCAGGACCGCCGCGGCGGCGGGTTCCGGGAGGAACCCGCCCTCCTCGGTCAGCCGGTCCAGCCAACCGGTGTCGAGCTGGCCCTCCACGACGTCGGGGTGGTCGACCAGGCTCAGCAGGAACCCCTTGTTGGTCGCCCCGCCCTCGATGATCGCCAACGATTGCGACAGTCCCCGGCGCAGGCGCGCCATCGCCTCGCCACGGTCGCTGCCGTAGCCGATGATCTTCGCGATCATCGCGTCGTAGTCCGTCGCGATCTCGTCGCCCTGCGTGACGCCGGTCTCGACCCGCATCCCGGGACCGGCGGGGAAACGCAGCTCCGCGACCCGGCCCGGCGCCGGGCTGAAGTCGTTCTCGGGATCCTCGGCGTACAGGCGCGCCTCGATGGCGTGGCCCTTGGTCGGCGGCGGCTCGCCTTCGAGGCGCCCGCCCCGTGCGACGTGTAGCTGGAGCTTGACCAGGTCCAGGCCGGTGACCAGCTCGGTGACCGGATGCTCCACCTGCAGGCGGGTGTTGACCTCCATGAAGCAGAACCGCTGTCGCTCGGGTTCGAACAGGAACTCGATCGTCCCGGCGTTGGTGTACCCGGCGGCGCTGGCCATGCGCGCAGCCGCGTCGCGGATCTCTTGCTCCTGTTGGGAGGACAGCGCCGTCGACGAGGACTCCTCCAGCACCTTCTGCTTGCGTCGCTGCACGCTGCAGTCGCGGACCCCGACCGCCCAGACGTTGCCGTGGTGGTCGGCGATGATCTGTGCCTCGACGTGGCGCGCGTCGCCCAGTACCTGTTCCAGGAAGACCGTCGGGTCACCGAACGTGCGCTGGCCTTCGTCCCGCGCCGACTCGAAGGCGTCGCGGAGCTCGTCGGCGTTGTTGGCCATGCGGATGCCGCGCCCGCCGCCGCCGGAGGCGGCCTTCACCAGGACCGGGTAGCCGAGCTTGTCGGCGTGTGCTGCTGCCTCCTCGGCGTCGTCGACCGGCCCGTCGCTCCACGGCACCACCGGGACGTCGGCGTCCTCGGCGAGCCGCTTGGCGGCGACCTTGTCACCCATGAGATCGATCACGTCGGCCGGGGGACCGATGAACGTGATCCCTAGCTCGTCCTCGCACAGCCGGGCGAACCCCGCCTGTTCGGAGACGAAACCCCAACCCACCCACGCGGCGTCCGCCTCGGTGGCGCGGAGCGCGTCGGCGAGGACGTCGTAACGCAGGAACGTGTGCCGGCGTTCACCTTCGTTCGGGTCGAACGTCATGGCCGGGCCCAGCCCGTACGCCTCGTCGGCCTGGCGGACGTACCACGATGCCTCGTCAGGGTCGGTGTAGAACGCGATCGTGCGGATGTCGGTGCCGTGCTCGCGGTTGTACTCGGCGACGGCATGCAGCAGCCGCATCGCCGCTTCGCCGCGGTTGACGATCGCCAGACGCTTGAAGTCGCTCATCAGCCCGCTGTCCCGCCGATCGCGTGCGCGCCGCCGTCGACGTGCACGATCTCCCCGGTGATCCCGTCCGCCCAGTCAGACAGCATCATGCACGCCGTCCGCGCGACCGGCGCCGGGTCGTCGCTGTCCCAGCCCAGCGGTGCGTGCTCGCCCCAGCGGTCGAACCCCTCGAACCCCTCGATGCTCTTGGCCGCGACCGTCTTCAGCGGCCCAGCCGCGATCAGGTTGACGCGGACACCGTCGGGGCCGAGGTCACGGGCCAGGTACCGGGCGCACGACTCCAACCCGGCCTTCGCCACACCCATCCAGTCGTACGCCGGCCAGGCCACCGACGCGTCGAAGTCCATCCCGATGATCGCGCCGCCGTCGGCTTCCCGGAACAGGGGCGCGAACGCGCTGCCCAGCGCCGCCAGGGAGTAGGTCGAGATGTGGAAGGCCGGGGCCACGTCCTCCCACGGGGCGGTGAGGAACCCGCCGCCCAACGCCGAGTCGGGCGCGAACGCGATCGCGTGCACGAGCCCGTCGAGGCCTCCCCACCGCTCTTGCAGCTCGTTGGTGACCCCCTCGATGTCGTCGGGCTTGGTGACGTCGAGCTCCAGGACGTCGGGGGTCGGGTCCAGCTTCTTCGCGGTGCGTTCGGTCAGTCGCCGGCTCTTCCCGAAGCCCGTCAGTAGCAGCTCGGCGCCCTGTTCCTGGGCCAGGCGGGCGATGTGGAAGGCGATCGATCGGGGATCGAGGACGCCGGTCACAAGCAGTCGTTTTCCGTCGAGCAACACGATGTCTCCTTCGCGGAGTCTCCTTACGCGGAGGTCCCCAGGTTGAGTCCGTCCGCCCGGGGGGCGTCGGACAGTTCGACGAGTGCGTCGTGGAGGCGATCCGCGAAGTCGCTGCGCACCGAGGGATCGTCCTCCGGAGCGTCCAGCGGATCGCCGAACGCCACCCGCACGTGGTGGCGGCTCAGCAGCCGAGGGAAGCGATCGACTGGCCACGCCTCGGCGGTCCCGTTGATCCCCACCGGCACCACCGGGCAGCCGGCGGCGGACGCGATCCGGGCCACGCCGCTGCGGGGCCGGTAGACCTGCCCGTCTCGGCTGCGGCCGCCCTCGGGGAAGATGACCAGCGCTCCGCCACGGTCGAGGACCTCCACGCACCGCTCCACGACGTCGGTCTCACCGCTGCCACGCTGGACCAGCATCATCCCCCCCCACTGCAGCAGCGACCCGATCACCGGCGGGGCGGCCAGGTGCGCCGACCCGAGGAACGTCAGCCGTCGTTGCGCCGCGGCGCCCAGCACCACCGAGTCGAGGTGCGACCGGTGGTGCGAGGCGACGATCACCGGTCCGGACGTGGGCAGGCGATCGACGCCGTCGACGTCCAGCCGCAGCCACCATCCAACCGGCGCCCTGCTCACGGCCTGGAGCCAGGACGGCGTGGCAGGGACATGATCCATGTCAGACCTTGCGGAACAGCAGTGACGCGTTCTGCCCCCCGAAGCCGAACGAGTTGGACAGGGCGGCCCGTACCTCGCCCTGGCGAGCCTCACCGTGCACCACATCGATGTCGATCTCGTCGTCGAGCTCTTCGAGGTTCGCGGTGGGTGGGATCACGCCGTCACGCAGGGCGAGGACGGTGAACACCGCCTCGATCCCCCCGGCCGCGCCGAGCGTGTGTCCGGTGACCCCCTTGGTGGAACTGACGCCGACCTGGTCGGTGGAGTCCCCGAACACCCGTCGGATCGCGATCGACTCCGATTTGTCGTTCAGCGGAGTGGAGGTGCCGTGCGCGTTGATGTGGTCGATGTCACCCGGCTCCATGCCGGCGTCGGCCAGTGCACGCTGCATGGCGAGCACCGCGCCGCCACCTTCCTCGGGTGGTGAAGTCTGGTGGTGCGCATCGGCGGAGCTACCGGCTCCGGCCAGCACCGCCAGCGGGGTCGCGCCGCGGGCACGGGCGTCCTCCGCCCGCTCCAGCACCAGCATCCCGGCGCCCTCACCCATCACGAAACCGTCACGGTCGGCATCGAACGGCCGCGACGCTGTCTCGTCCTTGCGTTTGGACAGCGCCCCCATCTTGGCGAACCCGGCGGTGGACAGTGGCGTGATCGACGCTTCGGTCCCGCCGGCGAGCATCGCGTCGGCCGTCCCCGATGCCAGCAGGTCACGTGCGATGTGGATCGCCGTGGCGCTGGCTGCACAGGCGGTGTTGACGGTCAGGTTCGGGCCGCGTGCGCCGAGCTCGATGGCGACCTGGCCGGCAGCCATGTTCGACAGCATCTTGGGGATCATGAACGGGCTGACCTTGTTCTTCTCCATGAAGGAGGCGTGCTGCTCCTCCCAGGTGATCACCCCGCCGATCCCGCAGCCGAACG
>JALYHG010000032.1 GCA_030776725.1 Actinomycetota bacterium | reverse complement strand
CGCAGGATCGACCGCAGCGCCGACGCGAACGTCAGGCCGGCTTTGACGTTGACCTGGACCTGGTTGATCCCGCCGAGCCGGTACTCGACCGGGTCCTCGGTGGTGATGATGTTCACCTCGGGCCCGTTGAGGATGTTCAGCGTCGCGTAGAGGGTGGTGGATTTCCCGGACCCGGTCGGGCCGGTCACCAGCATCATCCCGTAGGGCTTGCGGAACGACGTCTCGTAGCGGTCGTAGTTGTCCGTCAGGAAGCCGAGGTCCTTCAGCTCGAGGAGGACCGACGACTTGTCCAGGATCCGCATCACGACCTTCTCGCCGTACACGGTCGGCAGGGTCGAGACACGCAGGTCGATGGCCTTCCCGCCGATCACCAGCCCGATGCGACCGTCCTGGGGGATGCGCCGTTCGGCGATGTCCATCTCGGCCATGATCTTCAGCCGGGAGATCACCCCCGACTGGATGCTGCGCGGGCTGCGCATGACCTCGTGCAGGACGCCGTCGATGCGGTAGCGGACCCGGATCTCCTTCTCGCCCGGCTCGATGTGGATGTCGGACGCCCGGTCCTGCACCGCCTGGGTGATCAGCAGGTTGACGAACTTGACGATCGGCGCGTCTTCGACGACGGCGGTGACCTGGGACAGGTCCTGCTGCTCTTCCTCTGGGGCACCATCCAAGCCGGCAGCGAGGACGTCGCCGAGGTCGTCGCTCATCCGGTGGTAGCGGCTGATGGCCTGGGCGATGTCCTGGCGGGTCGCGACGATCGGCCGGACGTCGTACCCGGTCGCCGTGCGGATGTCGTCGATGGCGAAGACGTTGGACGGGTCGCTCATCGCCACGACGAGCTTGCCGTCCTCGAAGCCGATGGGCAGGGCGTTGTGCCGTTTGGCCACCGCATCGCTGATCAACGAGACGGCGCGGGGATCGACGTCGATCTCGGCCAGGTCGACGAACTCCATCCCGATCTGCTTGGACAGCGCGCTGACCAGGTCCTGTTCGGTCACCAGCTTGCGGTCGATCAGGATCCGGCCCAGCGACTTCCCGAGCCGCCGCTGCTCTTCCTCGGCATCGCGGAGCTGCTCGGGCGAGAGCAGCCCCTCGCCCAGCAGGACCTGTCCCAGCTGCCTCATCGCTGTCCCGCCTCACCGACGAGCGTCGGTCGCGAGGATCGCACGACCTCGCGGACGGTCTCGAGCAGGGCCACCACGACCTCCTTCACGCTGTCGCGCTCCCGGACGTCGGCCGCCACCACCCGCACGTCCGACGGCAGCCGCAGCCGTTCGCGCGCACGGGCGACGTGCTCGTCGGCGTCGTCACCCGCGGGCACCTTGTTGACCGCGACCACGTAGGGAACATCGGCCACGTCGAGGAAGAACTTCAGGATGCGGGCGCCTTCGTCCAGGGATTCGTCCCGCTCGGCGTCGACCACCAGGACGAAACCGAGCATCCCCTCGGCGAGGATCTCCCACATGAAGTCGAATCGCTCCTGTCCGGGGGTGCCGAACAGGTACAGGGCCAGGTTCCCGGCCACGGTGATCCGCCCGAAGTCCATGGCGACGGTGGTCTCGGACTTCAGTGCCCTGGTGTGGTCGCTGATCTCGCGCTCGGTGGACAGCACGGTGATCTCGGAGATCGTCCGGATCAGGGTGGTCTTCCCCGCGGCGAACGGGCCGGCGACGACGATCTTCAGCGTCCGGCCCTTGCCTCCTCGTGCGCGGTCGCGGCGGATCATCTACAGCGCCTTCACGCCTGCGATGAGGCGGTCCAAGGTCTCCTCGTCCAGGCCGGGATCGGTCTTGATCCGTCGTTCGGTTGTGGGGCCGAACCGCGGCGGGCTGGTCGGTCCGGTGGGGCCGGTGGCGCCAGCGGAACGCTCCTCGCGCCCCGCAGCGTCCCGGGCCGCAGCGGCGGGTGTGTCGCGCTCGGCCGGTGGCTCGACCGCTTCGGACGTCGATGGGACCGCCGTGGGACGAGCCACATGGGACGGTTCCGGCGCGCGCGGCGGCGCCTCGGCCGGGGACGGGAAC
>JALYHG010000031.1 GCA_030776725.1 Actinomycetota bacterium | reverse complement strand
CTGCCACCAGCTCGTCCACGAAGGCGGCTGGAAGGCGCGGTGGAACCCCGACAACACCGTCACCTTCACCACCCCCGACCAGCGACACATCGTCCGACCACCACCCACCTGACCCTCGGGTCGCCCACCACACCCCCTCGGCGCGGACGGGCGGTCCTCAACGCGGCCGGCCCGCTGGACTGCCGACCTCCCGGTTGTCGCGGTCGCGCGCTGGCTGGAACACGAAGCGGTCATCGCGTCCCACCGACGAGGACCGTCAGTGGCGCGACGCGCCGTGCGCTTCGACGAGGTCGTGCTCCATCACCTCGTGGCGCGCCCCGGCCGCGCTCACCAGCGCCGCGATGATCGCCACCGCCGGGAGCGCCAGGAGCGCCCCGGCCGCGCCCAGGAGGGCGGCACCGCCCAGCACCGCCAGGAACGCGACCGCTGGGTGCAGTGCCAGTGTGTGCGCGGTGACGCGTGGCTGCACCAGGTAGTTCTCGAACTGCTGGTAGATGACCACGGCCAGCAGGACCCACAGGGCACCGACCGGGTCACGGGCCAGCGCGATAGCCATCGGGAGCGCGCCGGCGAGGTAGGTGCCCACGACGGGGATGAGACTGCTGATCACCCCGACCCACGCGCCGAGCGCGAACGCGTAGGGGATATCGATCAATATGAAGGCGGTGGCGTGGAAAGCGGCCGACGCCACCGCGATCAACAGCCGACTGTAGACGTACCCGCCGGTCTTCTCGATGGCAAGGTCCCAGATCGCGAGGAAGTTGGCCTGCCGGTCGGCCCGCAGCCGCGATGACAGCGTGCGCCGTAGCCGTGGCCCGTCCGCGACCAGGTAGAAGGTCACCAGCAGGATGGTCAGCGTCTGGATCACTCCTCCCAGGACGGTGGTACCGAAGCCCAGGATCCCGCCGCCGAGGCGTTGCATGGCCGGTGACGGTCGGGCACCGGCGAGCGGGGCGCCTTCGAGGTAGTCGGCGATGCTGTCGCCCAACCCGGCAGGCAGGCGTCGTGCCTGGTCCGCCAGGCCCGACAGCAGCTCGGGGCCCTGCTCGATCAGCGTGCGCACCTGGCTCACCACCAGCGGGGCCATCGCCGCGATGAACCCGATCAGCGCCACGCCCGCCGCCAGGAACGTCAGCGCTGTGGCCAGCCCCCGGCGCATGCCACGACGGGACAGCCACTGCACGGCCGGTTCCATCGCGAAACTCAGGAAGAGGCTGACGACCACCGCGACCAGGAGGTTCTGTAGCCGCGAGAAGGCGAACTGCACCAGTCCCGTCAGAAGCAGCCCACCGGCGACGCCCAGCGTGATGGTCGCCGCGAGGCCGCCGTCTGCCCGCGCATGGTCGCTCCAGCGTCGGCCCCGCGACCGGCGCCGCTCGGCCGGCGCCCCGTCGAGCCGGGATCCGTCGCGCACGTTCACAGGGCGAGCGTACGGGGCGGGAAGGGTCCACCGGAGGTTGCACGCGACACGTCACACTCCAGGGTGGTGCGATGGCACCGGTAGCCTGGCCGGGCGGCGCCCTGCGCCCCAACATCCGGAGACCGCGTGTCCGCCATCGACGTCCGCGGCCTCGTCAAGCGCTACGGCGAGACGGTGGCCGTCGCCGGGCTCGACCTGACGGTCGAGCGGGGCGAGACGTTCGCGATCCTGGGACCCAACGGCGCCGGCAAGACCACCACCATCGAGTGCTGCGAGGGCTACCGGCGCCCCGACGCCGGCACGGTCCGTGTCCTCGGCCTCGACCCGATCGCCGATCGCGACCGCCTCCGCCCCCGGCTCGGACTGATGCTGCAGGAGGGCGGCGTCTACCCGACGGCCCGGCCGCTCGAGGTCCTGCACCTGTTCGCGGCCTTCCACGCCGAGGCCCTGGACCCCGACGCGCTCCTCGAACAGGTCGGCCTGGCTGACACCCGCCGGACCGCCTTCCGTGACCTATCGGGGGGGCAGAAGCAGCGACTGAAGCTCGCCATCGCTCTGGTGGGCCGACCGGAGCTGGTCTTCCTCGACGAACCGACTGCCGGCCTCGACCCGGCGGCGCGGCGGCTGACGTGGGACATCGTGCGCGAACTGCGGCGAACCGGCGTGACGGTGGCGCTCACGACCCACCTACTCGACGAGGCCGAGGAGCTCGCCGACCGCGTCGCGATCATCGACCGGGGGGTACTGGTCGCCCTCGGCTCGCCCGACGAGCTGACCCGCGAAGCCGGCCTGCCCGAGGTGCGTTTCACCGCCCCGCCGGCTTTGGACAGCGCCGCGTTGTCCGTCGCGATCGACGCCAAGGTCGAGGAGGAACGCCCCGGCCGGTACATCGTGCACGCCCCGGGGACCCCGGAGCTGATCGCGCGGCTGACCGCCTGGCTGCACGCCCACGATCTGCCGCTGGGTGATCTGCAGGCCGGACGACGCACCTTGGAGGACGTCTTCCTCCGCCTCACCGCCGAACCGACCCTGCCCAGCGACGAGGACCCGGTGCCGTGAGCCTCCTCGCCGCCCCGCCCCCCTCCGGTATCCGCCGGACGCCTGTGCTGCGGGCGGTGCTGGCGCAGGCACGGATGGAGCTACGCCTGCTGCTGCGCTCCGGCGAGAGCCTGCTCGTGACCGTGGGGATCCCACTGGGGCTGCTGGTGTTCTTCTCGATCGTCGAGGACGTCTTGCCCACCGGCGGCAGGGAGGCGGTCGACTTCCTGGTGCCCGGAGTGCTGGCGATCTCGGTGATGTCCACCGGGCTGGTGTCGCTGGCGATCGCCACGGCCTTCGAACGCAAGTACGGGGTGCTGAAGCTCCTCGGTGGCTCGCCGCTGCCCCGAGGCGGGCTGTTGGCCGCCAAGGCCCTGGCTGTACTGGCGGTGCTCGCCGCGCAAGCCACCCTGGTGCTGGTCGTGGCCGCCGCCGGACTGGGCTGGGAGCCCGGCGGGGGGGTACTCGCTGTGATCGTCGCCCTGGTGGCCGGGACGGCGACGTTCAGTGCCATCGGGCTGTTGGTGGCCGGGACGCTCCGCGCAGAAGGGACCCTGGCCGCCGTCAACGCGCTGTTCCTCGTTCTGCTGCTGATCAGTGGGCTCGCGTTCGACGCCGACGCGCTCCCCGGCCCGCTCGCGGCGCTCGGCAGGGCGCTCCCGGCCGGCGCGCTGGGCGAGGCGCTGCGGGCCGCGCTCGACGACCCCGGCCGGTTGGCGGCCCGACCGCTGGGGGTCCTGCTGTCCTGGGGGGCGGTGGCGTCGGCGGTGGCCTCCCGCACGTTCCGCTGGGAGCCGTGACACGCACGCCCGGCAGGTGTCCGCAGAGACAGGCCGCGCCCGGTTTCGGACCACTCGGAGGCCACTGGTAGGGTCCGCACCCGCCCGCAGCCGAGTTCGGCGTCGGGCCGGTTCAGCGACACCCGTGTGAGGAGGCCAGACGGTGCGCAGCCGCCCGGGTGCGGGTCCCAAGCAGCTGAGCAGGAGATCGACCTCACCGCGTGCCGCCGTCGAGCAGCCCAGGCCCTGGCGTGTCCTGCGTCCCCGGGTCGCCGGGATCGGGCTGCTGGCGCTGGCGCTCACCGGGTGCGTCCAGAACGCGGCGCAGACCGAGGTGGAAGAACCGTTCCGCGTGATGGACTACCTCGAACCCGTCGGTCGGTACGCCATCGACGCCGACCGGTTGTGGAACCTCACGCTGTTGGTGGCGATCGCGATCTTCGTCCTGGTCCAGGCGCTGATCGTCGTCGCGCTGCTGAGGTTCCGGGAACGCGACGACGATGGCCGCTCCCCCAAGCAGATCCACGGTAACCCGCGGCTGGAAGCACTGTGGACGGTGATCCCGGCGCTGATCCTGGCGGCGGTGGCGGTCCCGACCGTACGGACCATCTTCGAGTTCGCCCGTCCCGTCGAAGGCGCGCTCGAGATCAACGTGACCGGTCACCAGTGGTGGTGGGAGTACGAGTACCTGCAGTACGAGAACCTGACCACCGCCAACATCATGCACATCCCCACCGGTCAGGACGTCGTTCTGCGGATGACCTCCGCGGACGTCATCCACTCGTTCTGGGTCCCCAAGCTCGCCGGGAAGCAGGACGTCGTCCCCGGCCGGACCACCATGCTGAAGCTGTACACCGACGAGCCCGGCGAGTACTACGGGGCGTGCGGCGAGTTCTGCGGGTTGTCCCACGCCAACATGCGACTGCGGGTGATCGCCCACGAACCGGCCGAGTTCGACCGGTGGGCCCAGGCGCACGCCGAACCGGTCGACACCGCCGCGGTGACCGGCCAGGTCGCCGACGGCAAGGCCCTGTTCGTCACCAAGGAGTGCGTCGGATGCCACACGATCCGCGGTTTCCAACTGTCCGGTGACGACCCCGAGGACGTCTCGGCGCTGCGTCGTCTGGGCCTGGATCAGGAGCGCATCGACCAGCTCCTCGAGGGTGGACCGGTCGAGGCGACCGCGACGGTCGGTCCCGACCTGACCTACTTCTCCGACCGGGGATGGTTCGCAGGAGTGATCTTCGCCAACACCGACGAGAACCTGCGCGCCTGGTTGGAGGACCCACCTGCGATGAAGCCGATGGATTGGGAACAGGGCCGCGGCATGCCGCCGCTGGGCCTCCAACCCGACGAGATCGACGCGCTCGTCGCGTTCCTTCGCACCCTGACCGTCCAGCGGTAGCGCCGAACGGGAGGACGACATCCGATGGCAACCGCCTCGATCGAGCGCAGCGTCACGTTCCGACGGCCCACCTCCAAGACCGGGCTGGTCGGGTGGCTGACGACGGTCGACCACAAGAAGATCGGGATCCTCTACGGCATGACGGCGTTCGCCTTCTTCATCGTCGGCGGGATCGAAGCGCTCCTGATCCGGATGCAGCTGGCCGGCCCCAACGGCGACGTCCTGAGCGCCGACGTGTACAACCAGCTGTTCACCATGCACGGCGTCACGATGATCTTCCTCGTGATCATGCCGATGACCGCGGCGTTCATGAACTACGTCATGCCGATCCAGATCGGCGCCCGCGACATGGCGTTCCCACGGCTGAACGCGATGAGCTACTGGGTGTTCTTCCTCGGCGGGCTGTTCCTCAACTCGAGCTTCTTGTTCGGGGAGGCGCCCACGGGCGGCTGGTTCGGGTACGCCCCCAACTCGCTGTTCGCGTACAACCCCGGGTCGGGGATGGACTTCTACGCGGTCGGACTGCAGATCCTGGGGATCGCGTCGCTGGCGTCCGCGGTGAACTTCATCGTCACCATCCTCAACCTGCGTGCGCCCGGCATGACGCTGCTCCGCATGCCGGTGTTCTCCTGGATGACGTTCGTGACCGCGTTCCTGCTGCTGTTCGCCCTCCCCGTCCTGGCGGTCGGCCTGTTCGAGCTGACCGCCGACCGGATCCTCGGCAGCAACTTCTTCGACGTCGGCAAGGGCGCCGACCCGGTCCTGTGGCAGCACCTGTTCTGGGTGTTCGGCCACCCCGAGGTCTACATCATGATCCTGCCCTCGTTCGGGATCGTCTCCGAGGTCCTGCCGGTCTTCAGTCGCAAGCCCCTGTTCGGCTACGCCGCGGTGGTCTTCGCCGGCGCCGCGATCGCGTTCATCGGGTTCGGGGTGTGGGCCCACCACATGTTCGCCGCAGGGCTCGGACCGATCGCCAACACCGGGTTCGCGTTGTCGTCGATGGTGATCGCGGTGCCAACGGGGATCAAGATCTTCAACTGGGTCGCGACGATGTGGGGCGGTCGGATCCAGCTGACCGCACCGATGTTGTTCGCGATCGGACTCGTGGCGCAGTTCACCATCGGTGGTCTGTCGGGGGTGACCCACGCGATCGCGCCACACGACTACCAGCAGACCGACACCTACTACATCGTCGCGCACTTCCACTACGTGCT
>JALYHG010000030.1 GCA_030776725.1 Actinomycetota bacterium | reverse complement strand
CCGCCCCCCGGCCAGCGGGATGTCACGCAGCTCCAGCCGGCGGAACGGGAACGGTTGGAGCGGTCGGAGCGTCAGGCGCCCGTTGGGGATGTCGGGTTGGGCGTCGAGACATGCGCGGAGCAGCAGCAGGCCCGCCCCGGCGGCCCACGCCTGCGGTCGGCAGGCCGTGGGGTAGGGGACGGGGAAGCCCGCCGGTGTCCGCGGCACACCGCTGAACAGCTCAGGGAGCCGGTAGTCGAAGAAGGGCGCGGCGCGGACCAGGCCTCTGACCAGCCGGCCGGCGACCGCGTCGTTCCCGGTCCGAGCGCACCCCCAGGCGACGATCGCCGTGTCGTGGGGCCACACGGAACCGCCGTGGTACGAGAGTGGGTTGTACCCCGCGGCGGTGGCTGCCATGGTCCGCAGGCCCCAGCCGCTGTCGAGGCTTGGGTGTCCCAGGCGTGCCGCGACCTGCGCGGCCTGATCATCGTCGAGGATGCCGCTGCCCAGCGCGTGCCCCATGTTGCTGGCCGGTGCGTCGACGATGTCCCCGTGGCGGTCGAGGGCGATGGCCAGGTACGAGCCCAGCTCATCGGATGTCCAGAACCGTCGGTGGAGGCGTTCACGCAGCTCGGCGGCCCACTTCAGCCACTCGTTGGCTCCCGGACGGCCGAAGTGATCCAGGATCTCCGCGCCGCGCCCCGCCGCGTCGTAGGCGTAGCCCTGCGCCTCGACCAGCGAGATCGGGGCGGTGGCGACGCGTCCGTCGGCGAACTGCACGCCGTCCCAGCTGTCCTTCCAGCCCTGGTTGGCTAGTCCCTTGTCGCCGTGCCGCACGTACTCGATGAAGCCGTCGTCGTCGGCGTCTCCGTAGTCGCGCATCCACATGAGGGCCGCTTCGAGGTTGTCCAGGAGTGCAGCGACCTCTTCCTCGGGGAGCCCCCACCGCCACGCCTCTGACAGCAGGACGACCCACAGGGGGGTGGCGTCGATGGTGCCGTAGTAGACCTGCGGCAGGGGACCGCGGTGTGAGAGGCTGCCGCGCCGGACCTCGTGCAGGATCTTGCCCGGGGCCTCCTCGGTGTCGAGGTTGACGCGGCGTCCCTGACGGCGGGCCAGCACGCGCAGCGTCCCTCCGGCCAGTCGCAGGTCGTACGGCAGCGCCATGAACGCCGCCCACACCGAATCGCGTCCGAAGAGCGTGAGGAACCACGGACTGCCCGCGGCGCAGAACACGTCGTCGGGTGCGTCGGGATCTGGCATCTGCAGCGACGTCAGGTCCTCGAGGCTGCGGCGGACGAGCCGTGCCATCCGCAGGTCGGAGCAGTGCACCACCGGGCCTTCGACGCTTGGCCGCTGCGAGACGGTCGCTGTGCGCAGCCGGTCGAGCTGCTCGCAGCCGGCCCCCGGGGTGACCGTGCCGTGGCGGTCCTTCACGCTCACGTCGAGACAGATGCGCGCCGACGCCCCCGGTGCCAGCACGAGCGGGAACCGCAGGCAGTCGCCGATCACGACCGGTTCGGGAGTCGCGGTGATCTCGACGGTCTCCGGTCCGCCGGATCGTTCGAACCGCAGCCCACCGGGGACCGCGTTGGGCTGAGCCAGCGGCAGCTGACGGGCGTGCTTGACGTCGAAGATGTAGGCGAAGTCCGTCCCGCACGAGACCTCGACGTGGAGCTCCGTCTCGGCGCGCCCCGCGTTGTCCACGATGATCTCTTCGTGCAGTGACCCGTCGATGACCCGTCGACGCTTCACGATCACTGAGGGGTCGGTCGACGCGTCAGGGTCGGAGGGGAGCCACCCGAAGAACCCCGCCGATGAAGCGCCGGTCGCCCGCCCCGCCAACGGACGCGGGCGGGCGCCATCGACGGTGACCTCCAAGCGACTGACGAAGCGGGTATCGCGCACGTACAGGCCCTGGTCACCGTGGCGGACGTCGCCCGCGGCGTCGGAGATGACGAACGAGTCACCGACAACGCAGGTGATCTGGTCGTGAGGCCCGGATGCGATCGCTTGTCCCACGCTCGTTCTACGCGTCGGGTGCCGTGCCGTGCGTCCGGTGCACCACGCGTTGGTAGAGCTGCACGTGTTCGGCCACCATCCGCTC
The DNA here is from genome assembly GCA_030776725.1 of Actinomycetota bacterium. Classification (NCBI taxonomy): domain Bacteria; kingdom Bacillati; phylum Actinomycetota; species Actinomycetota bacterium. The sequence goes on along the minus strand of JALYHG010000030.1, from coordinate 6,420 downwards.
CGCACTGAACTGGTCTTCGACGTGACTGCGACACTCGAGCGGATCGAGCTGCTCGGCCTCGGCGACGGCGGCGCACATCGCGTCGACGTCGCCGGGGGGGACGAGGCGCCCGGTGCGCCCATCCACGATGATCTCGGGTGCGGCCCCCTTGGCGAAGGCGACGACCGGGGTCCCACAGGCCATCGACTCGATCATCACCAGGCCGAAGGGTTCCTCCCACTGGATCGGGTCGACGACCACCGCCGCGCGGCCCATCAGGTCGGCTTTCTCCTCGTGTTCGACGTTGGTGCGCAGATCGACGTCGGCGCCTTCCATGCGCGGCTCCACCTCGCGGTGGAAGTACTCGTGTTCGGGCGGCTCGTTCACCTTCATCGCCATGATCAGCTTCCGGCCCAGCCGGCGTGCGACGTCGACGGCGACCTCCGGGCCCTTCTCGTGGCATGAGCGTCCGACGTAGAGCAGGAAGTCGTCCTTGTGGGTCGACAGCGGGTAGCGGTTCAGGGCGACCGCGTTGTGGATCACCGCGGCCACCCTCACCCCATCGGGGGCCTGTTCCGCCTGGCTGTGGCTGATCGCCACGAGGTGGAGGTGGTCGGACAGGCGGGCGTACAGGTCACGGTTCTGGTCGGTCCACGGACCGTGGAGGGTGTGGACGACGGGGACCTGGTTGGCGATCGCCCCGAGCGCGGGGCCCATCAGTCCCGAGTGGTCGTGGATGATGTCGACCGAGTCGGGTTCGAGGTAGCCCGCCAGGACGTGGGTCAGCTCGAGCGCCAGGTCGCCGATCGCTTCGCTGGGTGGCGTGTCGTACACCGTGTGCAGGTTGGCGTGCGTCTCCGAACCGCCGGAGGCGACGAGGGTGACATCGTGTCCGGCGTCGCTCAGGCCGTCGGCGAGGAGAGCCACGATCCACTCGATCCCGCCGTAGCTCTCGGGCGGTACGGCGAACCACGGCGGGGCGATCAGCAGGATCTTCATGCCCGGAGGGTTCCCTGTCGGGGCCACCCGATCGAGGGTAGCGGCAGCTGCCCGGAGCGACTCCGCCCAGCTGGCCCGCCGCAGGCCACCGTGGGACGCTGCGACTGCCGAGGAGGTTCCAGATGAGGGTCGTCGCCGTCGCCGGATCCGACATCGGTCATCTGCTCCCGATCGTGGCTGTCGCCGTCGGGCTCCGTGACCGCGGGCACGACGTCACGGTGGTGGCGGAGGCGCGGTGGCGCCGCGATGTGGAGGACGCCCGTTGCCGGTTCCAACGACTGCCGCAGGCCGCCGCCGACGACCGTGATGCCGACCTCGGCTGGCGGCTGTGGGGCAGGGGCGCGGTGCAGGCCCCGGCGCTCGCGGCGGTCCTGGACCCGCTGCGGGTCGATCACGTCGTCGCTGACAGCTTGACGGCCACCGGCGGGTTCGCAGCTGAGCTGCTCGACCGTCCGTGGACGGAGGTGGTGCCGCACTGGCTCTCCCGGCCTTCCAAGGTGCTCCCTCCCGTCGGGCTGGGCGCGCTGCCCACCCGCAACCCGCTCCGGCGCGTGTCCCACAGCCACATCCGCCGCCGTCAGCGGCGGTCGATGGCGGACGGTCGCCGCCAGCGGGCGGAGGCACGCCGCCGGCTGGGGCTGTCGGGTGCGGGAGGACCGACGCTCCGGCTCGTCGCGACCCTCCCTGCGCTGGAACCCCCCCGGCCGGACTGGCCACCGCGCACGTTCGTGGTCGGGGCACTGAGCTGGGAGCCGCCCTCGTGGCCGGTCCTCGAACCCACCCCGGGCAACGAACCGCTGGTGGTGGTCAGCGACACCACGGCCAGCGGGGTGGATCAATCGCTGGTCGAACGGGCGCTGCCTGGCTTGCGGTCCGAGCCGGTGCGGGTGGTGGCCACCACGGTCCGGAGCCTGGAGGGCGGAGATCGGGTCGTGGTCGGCCGTGGCCGCCACGGTCCGCTGCTGGAGCGCGCCGCGTGCGCTGTCGGCACCGCCGGTGGCGGCTTCGTCGCCAAGGCGCTCGCGGCCGGCATCCCACTGGTCGCGGTCCCGCTCCACGGCGACCAGCTCGAGACCGCTGCACGTGTGGTGGGCGCCCGGGCGGGTCTGCGCCTGCGGTGGGCGGACGCGACTCCCGACCGCATCCGCGACGCTGTCGCCACCGTCATCGGCGACCGCCGGTACCGCGACGCGGCACGGCGCGCCGCCCACGACGCGACCGGTCTCGGCCGGGACCGCGCGGCCGAGTTGATCGAGCGGCGCGGCCTTCGCTGAGCTCGGCGAGCTGGCGCCGTGCCGTGGCGGGACGTCACTCGACCAGAGGGCGGTCGGCGCCGACGTCGTACACCACGGCGCCGTCCTCGACGCGGGCGGCGTCGGTCACACGGTGCGGTCCCACCCGTCCGTCGTGGAACAGGTGGTCGACGTCGACACCGTGGACGAGGACTGCCACGTCGGCGATCAACCGTCGGTGGCAACGCCACCACACGCTCTCGGCGCACAGCAGCGCCACGGCACATTCACGCGACACGGCGAGGACCCGCTCGAACGCCCGCCGCCAGTCGTCGGTTCCCATGTGCTCGGCGTAGCCGCGGAAGCTGGGAAGGGTCAGGCCGATGTGGCGTGATCGGGGCGCGGGGGGTCGGCGCCCGCCCAGGTCGGGCTCGTGGCGGTAGTCGATGCTGGCTCGCCCCAACCAGTGCGCCATGACGTCGTGGTTGAACTGCGGGTGTCGACGGCTGGCCGGGTAGCGGCGGACGTCCACGAGCAGGTCGACCCGGGCTCGCTCGAGCAGCGCCGCCAGATCGGATGATGGGAGGGTCCCGTGGCCTACCGTCAGTAGACGCACGGGACCCTCCGCGGTGGTGGCGGGGCGCTCGCGGCTAACGCCCCGCCCCGGACGCGGCCGATCACTTGGGCAAGTGTTCGACCCGCGGCTTGAAGTTGGTGTGGTTCACCCCCTCAACGGGCGACGTGCTCCCTGATCGCTCCGATGAAGGCCGGAAGGTCGTCAGGCCCCCGGGATGTGATCAGGTTGCCGTCGACGACGACCTCCTCGTCGACCCAGTCGGCGCCGCCCAGTTCGAGTTCCTTGCGCACCGACGGCCACGACGTCATGCGCTTGCCCTCCACCACTTCGGCTTCGGACAGTAGCTGCCCCGCGTGGCAGATCGCAGCAACCGGCTTCTCCGACTCCACGAACTTCCGCGTGAACTCCACGATGCCGCCGTCGAGGCGGAGCTTGTCGGGGGCGTACCCCCCGGGTATCACCAGGGCATCGAACTCGTCGAGGTTGACGGCATCGACGGTGGTCTCCACCGTGACCGACGAGTTCCCGCGCTTGCCGCGGAGTTCCTCGCCTGCTTCCGTCCCGATGACCACGCAGTCGTGCCCGTCGTCGCGGAGCGAGTTGTAGGGCTGCTCGAACTCGCTGTCCTCGTACTCAGGTCCGACAACGAACGCGATCCTCGCCATGGACGTCGTCCTCCTGCAGATCGCCGTGTTGATCTTCGCCTCCCAGTCACGATGGGCGACCGTCGCGGCGACCTCAACTCACCAACACCGACGAAGGTCAGTGACTTCTCGAAGAAGCCGTCGATCCGTCCTTCGTCCGGTCGACACCCGCGCCGCGTTCAGGGAGCGACGCGTTCGACGTCCTCCGGCCAGATGCGGTCGGCGAGCTCCTGCAACCCCGGGCTCAGGCGCGGCCGGGGCGGCTCCTCCCCGAACTTCGATCGGCGCCACCCGTCGGGGAGCTGCTCGAGCTGCGCCGCCGCCCGTTCGCGTGCCGCTTCCAGCCCGTCCACGGCCGCCGGCTCACCGTCGCGCCAGATGGGCTCCAGCAGGGTGTCGCCCGGCAGGTCCTCGCCGCGCACAGCGATGATGTCCTCGGCGGGTGACCCGTGGCGGAAAACCTGTTTCGCGCCGGGGAGCAGCACCTTGCCCGCGCTGTACTTCGCGCGCGGATCCCCGGCGTACTCCACCAGCTTGTAGACGATGTCGAGAGCCGGGTGGTCGCGCGAGACCGTGAGCGCCGTCCCGATCCCGAACGCATCGATCGGTGCGCCAGCGTCGAGGAGTTCGGTGATGCGGTACTCGTCGACGCCACCGGAGGCGAAGATCTGTGCGTCGTGGAAGCCGGCCCCGTCGAGCAGGGCCCGCGACTCCTTCGCCAACGTGACGAGGTCGCCGGAGTCCAGACGGATGCCGTTCAGGTCAGCGCCCTCCTCGCGGAGCTCGCGCCCGACCGTGATGGCGTTGCGCACTCCTCCCACCGTGTCGTAGGTGTCGACCAGCATGATGGCGTTGTCGGGATGGTCGAAGGCGAACGCGCGGAAGGCCGCGACCTCCTCGTCGAACGCCTGGACGAAGGCGTGCGCCATCGTGCCCACCACGGGGATGCCGTAGCGGCGGCCCGCCTCGACGTTGGATGTGCTGGTCACGCCGCCCACGTAGGCGGCGCGCGCCGCTTCGATCCCGGCATGCAGGCCATGCGCGCGGCGGAACCCGAAGTCCGCCAGTGCCTTGCCACGTGCGGCGAGGCTGCAGCGTGCCGCCTTCGTGGCGATGACGGTGGAGAACTGAACGACGCTCAGCATCGTCGTCTCCAGCAGCATCGCCCACGGCAGCGGCGCGGTCACCTCGACCAGCGGCTCGTCGGCGAGCACGACCGTTCCTTCCGGAACGGCCCAAACCTCTCCTGCGGGCTCGACCGCCTCCAACCACGACAGGAGGTCGTCACCGAACCCCTGCGACGCCAGGTACTCCAACTCGGACGGTCCGTAGCGGAAACGCTCCAGCAGCTGTAGCACGTGTGCTGCTCCGGCGGCCAGCAGCCACGGACGTTGCGTCGACGCGCGGACGTAGAGACTGAACGTGGCGGGCTCGGTCATGCCGTGTCGCAGGCAAGTCTGTGCCATGCGCAGCTCGTAGAGGTCCGTCGCCAGCCCGAGGTGCTCGGGCAGGTCGAAGCGGGACGGGGCGTCGGTCATGCGATGCGCACCCCGTCCTCACGCATGTCCTCGAGCGCTTTCTCGCCGTCACCGGGCTGGAGGTTGACCGCCCGGGTCGCCTCCGACACCACCGTGGTGGCGTAGCCCTTCTTCGCGGCGTCGACGGCGGTTTCCTTCACGCAGTAGTCCTGGGCGAGGCCGACCACGACGACCCGTTCGATGCCCTGTTCGCGCAGGATCGCGTCCAGCTGAGTCGCGCTCTCCTCACCGCTCTCGGGGTCGCGGACGCTGAACCCCGAGTACCCGTCGCCGCCTTCCGTGCCCTTGCGGACGACCGGTGCGTCGTCGACCACCGTGAGGTCGTCGTAGAACTGCGACCCCCAGCTGTCCTCGACGCAGTGCACGGGCCACACCCCGCCGTCCTTCTCGAAGTGCGGCGTGGACTGGGGGTGCCAGTCCTGGGTGTAGACGACGAAGGCCCCCGCCTGTCGGGCGCGGTCGATCTCAGCGTTGATCGCCGGGACGGCTTTGTCCCCGCCGTCGACGTACAGGTTGCCGTCGGGGTGGGTGAAGTCGTTCTGGGTGTCGACCACGATCAGGGCGGTGCGTTCGTCGTAGGTGATGTCTGCCATCGCTGCCTCCTGTCGGGGTGGATGTGCTCGCGGCGTCCTCGTCCCGAGGGTAGTGGGGGGCGAACGTGGCGGCCGTGCCAGAGATGTCACACGGTGCAGGGATCATGCGACGCAGGTGGAACGACAGAGGCGTCAACGACAGGGGCGTCAACGACACCGAAGCGACGATGAAGGGAACGGCCCGGTGGAGCTGGTGTGGTTGCTGGTGGGTACCGCGCTCGGGGCGGTCGCGACGTGGACGGTGCTCCGGCTCGGGGGGCCAGCGCATGCAGCCCCGGCGACGGCGGACGCGGTCGCGCGGGCGGTCGCCCCGCTGCACGACGCCCTGGGACGGTTCGACGACCACGTGCGGGCCCTCGAGGCGTCCCGGGCGCGTGCGTACGGGGCGTTGTCGCAGCAGGTGCACGACCTGGGGGTGGTCGCCACGTGGTGGTCGACACCAAAGCGCCACTGGACGCCTACCTGCGCGCGGTGGAGGCCGACAGCGACGACGCACGCCGCGATGCCCTGGTCGACCATGCGCGCCAGGTCCGCAAGCACGTCGCCCGACTCCGCGCGAAGTCCTACTGGACGCAGTTCTCGTCCGCGTCCGACTTCGTGGTGATGTTCCTGCCTGGCGAGGCGTTCTTCGGGGCGGCGTTGGAGCACGACCCGGCCCTGGTCGAGGTCGGGGCGGAGCAGCGGGTGATCATGGCGACCCCCACCACGCTGATCGCGTTGTTGCGTGCCGCGGCGCATGGCTGGCGCGAGGAGGCGGTGGCGGCCACCGACCCGAGGAGCGGGCCCGGCGGGTAGCGACGTCGGCGCACGTTGTCGCGTCAGGCCTGCTCGATCCCGTCGGCGAAATCCTGCGTGGTG
>JALYHG010000029.1 GCA_030776725.1 Actinomycetota bacterium | reverse complement strand
ACGACCCGAGCCTACCAGCGGGACGCCAGCACCCCGGCCGTGGGGCGGGTCAGCCACGACGGACGAACGTGGCGTAGTACATGCCGTCGGTGCCGTGGTGGGGCCACAACTGCGTCTGCTCGACCAGCTCGAACCGCGAGCCGTGCCGGGCGAGGAACCCGGCGGTCACCTCCTCGGTCTCCACCACGGTCCAGGTGCACGCCGCGTACGTCAGCGACCCCGCGGGCGCGACGTGCGCCACAGCGGCCTGCAACAGCCGGCTCTGCAGGTCCGCCAGGTCCCCGAGTTCGTGGGGGCCACGCCGCCAACGAACCTCGGGGCGCCGCCGGCCCGTCCCCAGTCCGGTGCAGGGCGCGTCGACCAGGACGACGTCGAACCCGCCGTCGACCGGCGGGTCGGTCGCGTCGCCCACGCGGACGTCGATGTCCACCCCTACCCGCGCGGCCGCTTCGCGGATCAGGGCCGCACGGTGGGGGTACAGCTCGACCGCGACCACGCTCCCGTCCGGGGCCACGAGCGACGCCAGGTGCGTGGCCTTCCCCCCGGGTCCGGCACAGAGGTCCAGAACCCGGGCGCCGGGAACGGCACGGGTGGCGTGGGCGACGCGCATGGACGCCGCGTCCTGGGGCACCGCCCGCCCTTCGGCGACAGCCACCAACCGACGCGGGTCACCGCCGGGCGCGCGCACCGCCTCGGGGGCGTGCTCGTCGGCCACCGCCTCGATGCCGGCGTCCCGCAGTTCCTGCACGAGCGCATCACGGTCCCCGGTGGCGCGCAAGGTCAGTCCGGGCGGGGCGTTGTCGGCTTCGAGCGCTGCCTGCGCTCGGTCGCCGAGGCGGCGGTGGACGTCCTCGACGATCCAGCGCGGGTGGGCGGTGTGCAGCACCAGCCAACCGACCGCGTCGTCGTCGGGGTCCGGCCAGGGCAGCTCGTCGCGGCGCCGGGCCAACGCCCGCAGCACGCCGTTCACGAAGCCGCCCGCCGCGGTCGCACGACGACGGGGGACGGCCGCGCGGGCCAGCCGAACGGCCGTGTCGACCGCTGCGCGGGTGGGGACACCAGAGCGCAGGATCTGCAGCGCGCCCAGCCGCAGGATCCGCCGCAGGTTGGGTTCGACGTCGCTCAGGTCCCGGTCGAGGACGTGCTGCAGCGCCCAGTCCAGCGTGCCCTGCCACCGCAGCGTGTCGTAGGCCAGGTAGCTCGCGAACGCCCGATCGCGCGCACCGTCGAGGTCATCGATGGCGGCGGGGACCGCCAACGTGCTGTAGGCGTCGCGCTCGTCGACCGCTGCGATCGCCTGCAGCGCGGCCCGCCGGGAGGCCAGGCCGGTGGGCGGGGCGTCGAGGTCGGCCATCGCTAGCGGTCGTCCCCGAGCCGTTCACCGGGTTCGGGACGGTAGCCGTTGGTGAACGCCCCGCCCGGCATGGCGACCTTCCCGGCTGGCTGGACCTCGGTGAGCACGACCGCCTGATCGCCGGTTGCCACGACCGGGCCGCGCGGGTCGGCGCCCAGCACCGTCCCCGGTTGTCCACCGCCCTGCGCCTGCTCCGCCCGCCAGATCTTGAGCCGCTGGCCCCGGAAGGTCGTGTGCGCTCCGGGCGCGGGGTTGGCGCTGCGCACCAGGTCCACGACCGACCGGGCCGGCATCGACCAGTCGATGCGGACGTCTTCGGGCGTGATCCGCGCCGCGTACGTCACGCCGTCGTCGCGCTGGGACTGCGGCTCGACGCCCTGCAGGAGCTGGCGGATGCTGTCGACCAGGACCGGGGCGCCGATGACGGCCAGGCGCTCCAGCAGCTCGCCGGCGGTCTCGTCCGGGGCGATGTCGACCTCGACCTGCTGCAGGATCGGGCCGGTGTCCATCCCGACGTCGATCACGAACGTGGTGATCCCCGTGGTGTGGTCCCCGGCGCGGATGGCGTGCTGCACCGGCGCCGCGCCGCGCCAGCGTGGTAGCAGCGAGAAGTGCAGGTTGACGTAGCCGTGGCGGGGCGCCTCCAAGACATCGGCGGGGAGGATCGCGCCGTACGCGACGACCGCGACCGCGTCCAGGGACAACGAGTGGAGCCGGTCGAGGATGTCACGTGGGCGGTGCGGTTGCAGCACCGTGATGCCGCGTTCCTGCGCCGCGACCTTCACCGGTGGAGGCACCGGGATCCGCGACCGGCCGCGGGGACGGTCGGGGTTGGTGACGGCAGCGACCACGTCGACGTCGACGGCGTCGTCCAGCGCAGCCAGCGACGGGACCGCGACGTCCGGCGTGCCGAAGAACGCGACCCGGATCCGGTCGTCGCCCGCCACGGTCACCCTGGCCGGCGCCCCAGCAGGAAACCCCGCGGCTGCGCGGGGGGATCGTCCAGGCCCTGCTGCAGCCGGTACTCGCGCATCCGCTTCATCGCTTCGTTGCGGTCGTGGCGCGCGAGGTGGTCGATGAACAGCACCCCGTTGAGGTGGTCGATCTCGTGGAGGAACACCCGGGCGAGGAAACCTTCGAGCTCGTCGAGGTGCTCGTCGCCGTGCAGGTCCTGGTACCGGCAACGCGCCCGCAACGGCCGCTCCAGCGGGTAGAACAGGCCGGGGAACGACAGGCAGCCCTCGTCGCCCTCCTGCACGTCGGCGGACGTCTCGTCCACAGCCGGGTTGACCACCGCGCCGTGGTCGTCCTCCGTGGTCCACGTGAACAGCCGCTTGAGCACGCCGACCTGGTTCGCTGCCAGCCCGGAGCCGGCCGCCTCGCGCATCGTGTCGAGCATGTCGTCAGCGAGGCGCCGCAGTCGGTCGTCGAAGTCGACGACCTGCCGCGCACGCTGGCGCAGCACCGGGTCGCCGAAGATCCGGATCGGGAGGGTCGCCATCGGGCGCAGGGTACGCGATGAACCCGCCCCGGCCTGGGGCGCGCTCACAGGCAGCGACACCGACTCCCAGGACGTCTGATGGGTATCGACTCACAGGACGTCGACCGGGTCGACGTCGACGCGGACGTCGTGGCCGTCGCGGCTCCACGCCACCTGCAGTGGCCGGAGTGCGGCCAGGGTCGCCGTCCGGTCGGCGCACTTGATCAGGAGAGCGGCACGCTCCCCGGCGGGGCGCGGGCCCAGCACCTCATCCCCGTCGGGGAGCGCGCGCGAGAGGTCGGCCACGACCCGGTCCCCGTTCCCGGCCACATCCAGGCGGACGGCGTGGGCCACCGGCGGGAAGCGCAGCTCCGCGCGCCGGGCGACCTCATCGCGCCAGAACGCCCCCGGATCCCAGGACACCAGTGCCCGCACCGCGTGGTGGGTCGGGTCGCGGGTCTGCACCACCACGACGGCATCGGGGACCAGCCGGCTGCGTCCGCGGCTCCCCGCCACGGTGGCCTCGGCGGCGCGCGGTACCCACGACGCCACACGCAGCGCCAGGCGGAGCGCGTCCTCGGCCGCGTCGAGCGACGGACGACGCAGCTGCCCGTCGAGGTCGGGGAGCACCACGGCCCCGACCTGGCCGGGCGGATCCAGGTGGGCCGAACCGCGGGTCATGACGACGGTGGCGGGCGGGGGCGGGGCAGGCTGGGCGTAGCCCTCGAGGACGGCGACGGTGGTCCCGCGCAGGGTGCGGCGCAGCTCTCCGCCGAGGCGCTCCGCTCCCGCCGCGAGTGGGGCGAAGCGCGCAGCGCCGCACTGGTCGCAGCGCGGGCGATCCGGGCGGCTCCACCCGCATCCCTCACAGGCCACGCC
>JALYHG010000028.1 GCA_030776725.1 Actinomycetota bacterium | reverse complement strand
CTGAGGGGGTGGAGATGGTGATGCCGGGTGACAACACCCAGATGACGGTGGAGTTGATCTCGCCGATCGCGATGGATGAGGGCCTGCGGTTCGCCATCCGCGAGGGTGGCCGCACCGTCGGCGCCGGGAGGGTCACCAAGATCATCAAGTAGCACTGTGCGGCGGTGACTCGTCCGCGGGCACAAGCCCTGAGCGCCGCTGGGTGTCGCCCTCGGGCTCCGCGAAGACCAGTCGCCCTACGGGCGACACCCAGAAGGCCGACACCCAGAAGGCAGTGACGACCGCGGTCCGCCCAGGACGGCGAACCGCAGGAGACAAGAAGACATGCCCAAGAGCGATAAGCGGCCGAAGATCACCTTGGCATGCACCGAGTGCCGCGAGCGCAACTACATCACGACCAAGAACAAGCAGAACCAGCGCGAGCGCATCGAGCTGCGCAAGTTCTGTCCCCGGTGCCGGACGCATCAGCCGCATCGGGAGACGCGTTGATCGTTGGCGGCGTCGACTCGGCGCGCGTGGCGGACGGAGGGATCCGTGGCCCTGGACCAGAAGAAGATCGGCACCGAGTACCCTCCGTACCGCTACGAGGTCGCCCGAGAGAAGATCCGGGAGTACGCCGAAGCGCTGGGAGAGAACGACCCCCGTTACTACAGCGACAGCGACGACTGCGTCGCACCCCCGACGTTCGCCGCATCGTTCACGATCGTGAAGGGCCTGTCACCCGTCCTCGCCGACCTCGAAATCGGCGTGGAGTACGAGGCCGAAGAGGGTGGGCAAGCGTCGGCGTTCGCTCGGGTCACGGCTGCGGTTGGGATGCTGCACGGTGAGCAGCGGTTCACGTTCGGGGACCGGCCGCTGAAGCCCGGCGACGTACTCGTATGCACGTCTCGGATCGCGGACATCACCATGATCCGAGACAACGAGTTCCTCACCGTCGAGGTGGATTGCCGCTTCGAGGACACGGGCGACCGGGCGGTGCTGGCGACCAACCGGATCATCTTCATCGGCTCCGGTGGTCAGGACGAGGACCGGTGAGGATGGACGTGGACGTCGGCACCGAACTGCCGACCATGGAGCAGACGGTCGGGATGACGGGCTCGGTCATGCACGCGGGCGCGACCGGTGATTTCAACCCGCTGCACTACGACCCCGAGGTCGCGGCGCGGACCAGCCCAACCGGCGGGTTGATCGCCCACGGCATGTACGCGATGGGGTTCGCATCGCGGCTGGTCACCGCGTGGGCGGGGGGCCCCGAGCATATCCTGGAGATCAAGATGCGCTTCACCGCTCCGTGGCCGATGGGCGAGACCGCGGTGTTCGGGGGGTCGGTGACCGATGTGTCCGATCGCGTCGCCACGGTCGAGCTGTGGGGACGGCGAGCCGACGACGACCGGCGGATCCTGAAGGGCACCGCCAAGGTTCGCCTCTGAGCCGGTTGTCCGCCGCAGCCACCAGCGTTATCCTGGCCTCGCTGCCCTCCGCGGGCAGCGTTCCTGTGTTGCGCTCGTCGGACCGCGCGGCGCCAGGCGACGCCCGTGGGCAGCACCGGGTACGGCCCGGACCCAGGGGAGTAGCTCAATTGGCAGAGTCCCGGTCTCCAAAACCGGTTGTTGTGGGTTCGAGTCCCGCCTCCCCTGCCGCTGTCGGCGCCGCCGCCCCCCACCGTTGAGCGGCGGCCCGGCGGACCGATCCACCAAGAGGGATCCGCATGGCCAACCGTGAGTCCAGGCGCCACCGCGGTCGCGACCAGAGGCGCCACGCCGCCGCCGACACCGAGCGCCAGACGGACACCGCCGCCGTGGCGGCCGCACGCACCCGCACGCCGCCGCGCGAGTACCTGGGGGAGGTGCGCCAGGAGCTGAAGAAGGTCGCCTGGCCCCGCCGGCAGGAGGTCGTGTCGTACACGGTGGTGGTGCTCGTCGCCACGGCCGTGCTGACCGCCCTGGTGTTCGCGATGGACTTCGTGTTCGGCCGTCTCGTCTTCGCCGTCTTCGGAAGTTGACCATGAGCGACCATCTGCAGCAGCCGTTCAGCGCGGACCCCGACGACCTGCCGTCGTCCGGGGAGTCCGACGCTGCCCCACAGGAGAGCATCACCCAGGAGGCGGGTGAGGCGAAGTCGGACGCCGAGCTCTCCCGCGACGACGTCGAGCCCACGGACGCACCCGAGCTCACCGAAGCCGAGCACGCTGAGGGCCTCGGCGAGGCGGCTCCGCCGAAGGAGGCCGTCCCCGACACTCCGGCCACCGACAGTGACGTCGCCACCACCGAAGACATGCCGCACGACCCGCCGGTGACAGCCGACGAGGATCGCGCGGTGGAGCCCTCCGAGCTCGCGCCCCAGCCCGTCGACCCCGACGTGACCGCCGACCCGCGCCCCGCGGCGGGCGCGGAGGCGGAGACCCCCGCCCCGCCCTCGGAGCTCGAGGACCCCGCACCCGGGGAGGCCGAAGCACCAGCCGAGCCCTCCGACCTCGCCGCGCCCACCACCGAGAGTGACACGGCCGGCGGTGAGCTCGACGAGCTGCTGGACCTCGCCGGGGCCGACACCGAGGTCCAGGGCGTGGAAGCCACGCTCGAGCGGTCCCAGGCCACCGGAGCGGTCGACACGGCCGTTGACACGCCCGGCGAGCTGGCTGGCGGCGAGGCACCGCCGACCCCCGAGCAGGAGGCGACCGAGGAAGAGGTCCGCTTCGAGCCCAGGGGCGTCGCTCGCAGCGTCAAGGAGGTCGCCGACCGCCGCGAGCTGATGCGCTTACCCGGCGACTGGTACGTCCTTCACACCTACTCGGGGTACGAGCAGCGTGTGCGCGACAACCTTGAGAGCCGCGTCAAGGCTCTCGGGATCGAGGAGCGCATCCATGAGGTGGTGATCCCCACCGAGGAGGTCACCGAGTACAAGAAGGGCAAGAAGCAGGTCGTCGAGAAGAAGGTCTTCCCCGGGTACGTGATGGTCCGGATGGACATGGACAAGGAGACCTGGGGCGTGGTCCGCAACACCCCAGCGGTCACCGGTTTCGTGGGCACCGCCGGCTCCGAGCCGCTCCCACTGTCGATGCGCGAGGTTGCCGAGATCCTGCGCGTGCCCGAGCAGGCGCGGGTCGAAGCAGAGGAGGTCGAGGTCGAGGAGGAGGTCGCCGCCGTCCCCGAGATCGATCTCGACGTCGACGAGACGGTGCGTGTCACCTCCGGGCCGTTCGCCGACTTCACCGGGACGATCGCCGAGATCAACCTCGACCAGCACAAGCTCAAGGTGCTCGTGTCGATCTTCGGCCGGGAGACCCCCGTGGAGCTGGGCTTCGACCAGGTCGCCAAGCTGTGACCGTACCTGCCTGCGCTGGGCGGTCCGTCGGGCTGGCGCGGACACCCTCTGCCCGGCGGCGTCCGGCGACACCCCGACGGTGACCCGCGCGAGCTGTCGCGGTCCGAAGAAGAAGGAAGAAGATGGCGAAGAAGGTCATCGGTCTGATCAAGCTCCAGATCCCGGCGGGGCAGGCCACCCCTGCGCCACCGGTGGGTCCCGCGCTGGGTCAGCACGGCGTGAACATCATGGAGTTCTGCAAGGTGTTCAACGAGCGCACCGCGCCACAGCAGGGCGACATCGTCCCCGTCGAGATCACCGTGTTCGAGGACCGCTCGTTCACGTTCATCACCAAGACGCCCCCGGCCGCGCAGCTGCTGTTGAAGGCCGCCGGCGTGGACAAGGGCTCGGGCACCCCCCACAGCACCATGGTGGCGACGGTGACCCGTGACCAGGTGCGTGAGATCGCCGAGCGCAAGATGCCCGACCTGAACGCCATCGATGCGGACGGGGCGATGCGGATCATCGAGGGCACCGCCCGCTCGATGGGGATCATCGTCGAGGGCTGAGTCGAGCGGGAAGGACAGATCGTGGCCAAGCACGGCAAGAAGTACCGGGCGGCGCTCGAGAAGATCGACCGCGCCCGCGCCTACGCGCCCCGCACCGCGCTGCGCCTGCTCAAGGACACCGTGACGGTCAACTTCGACCCGACCGTGGAGATCGCGTTCCGGCTGGGGATCGACCCGCGGAAAGCGGACCAGATGGTCCGCGGCGCGGTGGTCCTGCCCGCTGGCACGGGGACGGTCGCCAACGTGGCAGTGATCGCAGTCGGCGAGAAGGCGACCGAAGCGCAGGAGGCGGGCGCGGACCTGGTCGGTGCCGACGATCTGATCGAGCGCCTGTCCGCTGGGGAGCTCGTCGACGAGCTCGACACGATCATCGCCACACCCGACCAGATGGGCAAGCTCGGCCGACTCGGGAAGCTGCTCGGGCCGCGAGGGTTGATGCCGAACCCCAAGTCCGGGACCGTCACGATGGACGTGGGACGAGCCGTCCGCGAGACCAAGGCGGGGAAGGTGGAGTACCGCTCGGATCGGCAGGGCAACGTCCACGCGGTCCTGGGGAAGGCGTCCTTCCCGATCGATCAGCTCCTGGACAACTACCAGGCGCTGTTCGAGGAGCTGCAGCGTCAGCGGCCGGCGTCCGCCAAGGGCCGGTACTTCCGCAACATCACGGTGTCGACCAGCATGGGGCCGGGGATCCACATCGATCCGGCCCGCACGCGTGATCTCCTCGAGGAAGAGGACATCCCGGCGACGGTCGCGTGACCGGGGGGACCTCGGCGACGATCCCCCGCTCGGGCAGGAGCAGCAGTGGTCGCCGCTGACAGCGGACACCGGACGGTCCTAGTGGTCGACGCCGACCAGGCGATCCGTTCGCTGGTGAAGCTGACGCTCGACAGCGACGCGACGACCGTCCATGAGGCGGCGGATGCCGACGCGGCGATGGCAGCCATCGACGAGCACAGCGTCGACGTGGCTATCGTCGACGCGGAGGTTCCGGGTGGAGGCGTTGACGCCTGCGGACGTCTGAAGCGCCGCCGACGGGCGGCACGGACGATCCTGCTTGTACGCAAGGGCCAGCTGGACGACGTCGACGATCCCCAGGGGCACGTCGATGCGCTCCTCACCAAGCCGTTCACGTCGTTGAGCTTGCTGCGGAAGGTCGACGGTCTGACGACCTGACGGTTTGACCGTCCGGTCGGCCCCCCGTAGCCTGCCGTCGGTTACGCCACAGACCGCGAGGTCATCCCCACCGGGATCGAAGGCCGTCGCCCAACGGGGTGCGGGTCTCAAGCAGCGAAGCGGTAGACCCGCCCGCACGGGGTGCGGGTCTCAAGCAGCGAAGCGATAGACCCGCCCACACGAGACGACGCGGCCCGCGCAGGCGAGAAGCGCCGGCGGTCCCTCCGCCGCCTGCGCGACAGCCTCGCCTGAAGCGGTCATGCGCACAGCGCGTCCTCGTTGTGGTGTCGCCGGTGGCGGGACGTGAAGGAGAGATCGTGGTCAGGGCCGAGAAGGTCGCGGTGGTCGATCAGGTTCGCGAGCAGCTGACGAGCAACCCGGCCACGCTGTTCACCGACTACCGCGGGTTGACGGTCCCCGAGCTCGCCGAGCTGCGGGACCGGCTCCGCGAGGTCGGTGCCCGCTACGTCGTCGTCAAGAACACCCTCGCGCAGATCGCGGCCCGCGATGCCGGCTACGGCGACCTGGACGACGTCCTGACCGGGCCAACAGCTCTGACCTACTGCGCCGACGACCCGGTTTCGCCGGCCAAGGCGCTCCGCGACTTCGCGCGCGCTCACCCGGAGCTCACGTTCAAGGGTGGCATCCTCGAGGGCCGGTTCGTCGACGCCGCGGCCGCCGAGAAGCTCGCCGACCTCGAGAGCCGCGAGGAGCTCCTGGGCCGGTTCGCCGGGATGCTGTACGCCTCGCTCGCCAACGCGGCCAGCCTCTTCCAGGCGCCGCTTGCACAGGTCGCCCGACTGGTTCAGGCCCTCGAGGACAAGGGAGAACAGCCGGCGGAGGATGTCGACGCTGCCGCGGAGCCACCCACGGCCGAGACGCCGGCTGACCAAGAGGAAGAGACGCCGGGCGAGGAGCCCGCTGCGGAGCCTGCCGCTGAGGAAACCGGACCGGAGGCCGACCAAGAGCCACAGCCGGCAGCTGCGGCACTCCCCGTCGATGGCGCGCGCGATACCGCGGCCGCTGTCGTGGGCACCGTCGGGGAAACCGTCGCTGGGTCCGTCGAGGCGGCCGGGAGCGCGGTCGAGTCGGCCGCCGATTCCCTCGCCGAGGTCCCGGAGGACGCCGGCGAGGCCGTCGCCGACGCCGTGGAGGGCGCTGGGGACGCCGCGGAGGACGCCGTCGAGACGGCCGGTGAGGCTCTCGAGTCCGCCGCCGAGGCGGTCGGCGACGCCGTGCGCAGCGCCACTGACTCCGCCGCAGACGCCCTCCGAGGGCCGGACGCCGAGGAGCCCGAGGGGCCGGCGTCCTGATCAGCGACCGGGCGCTGTCCGCGTCCGCGACCGTCAACAAGGAGACGACACACCATGGCCAAGCTCTCGACCGATGAGCTGATCGAGCAGTTCAAGCAGCTGACCCTGCTCGAGCTCTCCGAGCTCGTCAAGAAGTTCGAAGACACGTTCGACGTCAGCGCCCAGGCGCCGGTGGTGGCCGCGGCAGCTCCGTCAGCGGCCGCGGCGCCGGAGGCGCCGGCGGAGGAGAAGACGGAGTTCGACGTGGTGCTCACCGGGGCCGGCGACAAGAAGATCCAGGTCATCAAGGAGGTCCGTGGCTTGACGAACCTGGGTCTGAAGGAGGCCAAGGACCTCGTCGAAGCGGCCCCCAAGCCGGTCCTGGAGGGCGTCTCCAAGGACCAGGCAGACGAGGCCCGAGAGAAGCTCGAGGCGGCCGGCGCCACGGTCGAGGTGGCTTGACGCACGACGCCGCTGCTTGAGACCCGCGCCCGGTCGGGCGGGTCTACCGCTTCGCTGCTTGAGACCCGCGCCCGGCTCTGCGCCGACAGCCGTCCCTTGACGGGTGAGAAGGCGTCGCCTATATTCGACGGTCGCCCTCGACTATGCCTTTGTGACCCGGATCCCGATGCGTCCCGCGGGCGTGTCGTCGCACCATCCCACCCGACGGGGGAGATCGTCACCTGATGGAGAGCACCGCTGCCGGCCGCGCCCCTGTGATCGGCGTGTTGGCCGGGCATCGCCCTGTCCGCCTCTCCTCGTCCCCACCTGGAACCGGGTGATCGTCAGGTCATCGGCGCCTGCCCGGGCCGCGCCGGTGACCGCCTCGGGAGCCCACGACTCCCACCTTGCCCGACCCGTTGCAACCGTCCCATCAGGGAGGAACCCCGTTGGCTGGCGTCCACGTCGAAGATCGTCTGAGCTTCTCCACACTGCCCGAGGGGTTGCCGCTCAAGGAACTCGACCTCCTCGCGATCCAGCGCGCGTCGTTCCGTTGGCTGCTCGAGGAGGGCCTCGGGGACATCTTCGATGAGATCTCCCCGATCGAGGACTCACAGGCCAAGATGGCCCTGTCGTTCTCCGACCACCGCTTCGAGGAGCCCAAGTACTCCGAGGGCGAGTGCAAGGAGAAGGACATCACCTACGCGGCCCCTCTGTTCGTCACGGCGGAGTTCACGAACCTGGAGACCGGCGAGATCAAAGCCCAGACGGTCTTCATGGGTGACTTCCCGATCATGACGGAGAAGGGCACGTTCATCGTCAACGGCACCGAGCGGGTGGTCGTGTCGCAGCTGGTGCGCTCCCCGGGGGTGTACTTCGACACGTCGATCGACAAGACGACCGGCCGTGACGTGTTCGGGTGCAAGATCATCCCCGCGCGTGGTGCGTGGCTGGAGTTCGAGGTCGACAAGCGGGACCTCGTCGGCGTCCGCGTTGACCGCAAGCGCAAGCAGCACATCACGGTGTTCTACCGGGCCCTCAAGGCGATCGTCCGCAACGAGGCGACCGGCCAGTACGAGCTTGCGCCACGGGAGGTGCTCGAGGAGCCCGTCGACGACCAGGAGATCCTGGATTTCTTCGACGCAGCGGAATCGATCCAGCTCACACTCGGCAAGGATCGCTCGGTCCCGACACCGGCGGAGGTGCTCGAGGAGATCTACAAGAAGCTGCGCCCCGGTGAGCCACCGAGCGCCGAGCAGGCCGGGAACCTGCTGATCAACATGTTCTTCAACGCCAAGCGGTACGACCTCGCCCGGGTTGGCCGGTACAAAGTCGAGAAGAAGCTCGGCGCCGAGTACCAGGCGCTGGGTTGGGAGGCACCGCAGCCACACGTCCTGACCAAGGAGGACGTGCTCGCGACCATGTCGTACCTCGTCAAGCTGCACGCTGGCGTCGACGGTTACGACGTCGACGACATCGACCACTTCGGTAACCGCCGGCTGCGGTCGGTTGGGGAGCTCATCCAGAACCAGGTCCGCATCGGGCTGTCGCGCATGGAGCGTGTGGTCCGCGAGCGGATGACCACCCAGGACCTCGAGGCCATCACGCCCCAGACCCTGATCAACATCCGCCCGGTCGTGTCGGCGATCCGCGAGTTCTTCGGAACCTCGCAGCTGTCACAGTTCATGGACCAGACCAACCCGCTGGCTGGCCTGACCCACAAGCGGCGGCTGTCGGCGCTGGGTCCGGGGGGGTTGAGCCGTGAACGCGCCGGCTTCGAGGTCCGCGACGTCCACCCGTCCCACTACGGGCGGATGTGTCCCATCGAGACACCCGAGGGTCCCAACATCGGCCTGATCGGGTCGCTGGCGTCGTACGCGCGCATCAACGAGTTCGGTTTCATCGAGACGCCCTACCGGCGAGTCGATGGCGGGCGGGTCACCGACCAGGTCGACTACCTCACCGCCGACCTCGAGGACCGTTACATCGTGGCGCAGGCCAACGCCCCCCTGGACGCCGATGGGCGCTTCGCGAACGAGCTCGTCCTGTGCCGGGCGAAGGGCGGCGAGGTCCGCGAGGTGATCGCCGACGAGGTCGACTACATGGACGTGTCGCCGCGGCAGACCGTGTCGGTGTCGGCCGCCCTGATCCCGTTCCTCGAGCACGACGACGCCAACCGGGCGCTGATGGGGACCAACATGCAGCGCCAGGCGGTTCCGCTGATCAAGTCGGAGTCGCCGTTCGTCGGGACCGGGATCGAAGACAAGATCGCGCGGAACGCCGGTGACGTGGTGCTCACGCGCCGCGCGGGCGTGGTCGTCGAAGTCGCGGCGGAGCATCTCTACGTCAAGGCCGACGACGGCGGACTCGATCGCTACGACCTCGAGAAGTTCCAGCGCACCAACCAGGGAACCTGCTTCAACCAGCGGCCGATCGTCACCGAGGGGCAGCGCGTCGAGGTCGGTGACGTCCTCGCCGACGGTCCCTCGACCCACGGCGGCGAGCTCGCGTTGGGCAAGAACCTCCTGGTGGCGTTCATGTCCTGGGAGGGCTTCAACTACGAGGACGCGATCATCGTCTCGCACCGGCTGGTGCGCGAGGACGAGATGACCTCGATCCACGTCGAGCAGTACGAGGTCGATGCCCGCGAGACCAAGCTCGGTCCCGAGGAGATCACCCGCGACATCCCCAACGTCTCCGAGGAGGTGCTGGCCAACCTCGACGATGAGGGGGTCATCCGCATCGGTGCCGAGGTGCAGCCCGGCGACATCCTCGTCGGGAAGGTGACACCGAAGGGCGAGACCGAGCTCACGCCCGAGGAGCGCCTGCTGCGGGCCATCTTCGGTGAGAAGGCCCGCGAGGTCCGCGACACGTCGCTGAAGGTGCCCCACGGCGAGGGCGGCATCGTGATCGGCGTGCGGCGGTTCGCGCGGACCGCCGGCGACGAGCTGCCTCCGGGTGTGAACGACCTGGTGCAGGTCTTCGTGGCTCAGAAGCGCAAGATCAGCGAGGGTGACAAGCTCGCCGGTCGCCACGGCAACAAGGGCGTCATCTCCAAGATCCTGCCGATGGAGGACATGCCGTTCCTCGCTGACGGCACGCCGGTGGACATCGTGTTGAACCCGCTGGGCGTCCCGTCACGGATGAACGTCGGTCAGGTGCTCGAGACCCACCTGGGATGGGCAGCCAAGAACGGTTGGCGCTTCTCCAACAAGCCGGGCTGGTTCGACGACATCGAGTGGCCGGCCGACTACACCGACGTGGAGGGGCCGGTGCGCTTCGCGACGCCGGTGTTCGACGGGGCGCGTGAGGTCGAGCTCCGTGATCTGCTGGCCAACACCCGCCCCACCGAGGACGGCGTCAAGCTGATCGATCAAGACGGCAAAGCCGTCGTATACGACGGGCGCACCGGGGAGCCGATCGAGTCGCCGATCACGGTCGGGTACATCTACATCCTGAAGCTGCTGCACCTGGTGGATGACAAGATCCACGCACGCAGCACCGGCCCGTACTCGATGATCACGCAGCAGCCGCTGGGCGGCAAAGCCCAGTTCGGCGGCCAGCGGTTCGGCGAGATGGAGGTGTGGGCGCTCGAGGCGTACGGGGCGGCCTACGCCCTGCAGGAGCTGCTGACGATCAAATCGGATGACGTCGTCGGCCGCGTGAAGGTCTACGAGGCGATCGTCAAGGGAGAGAACATCCCGGAGCCCGGGATCCCCGAGTCGTTCAAGGTGCTGATGCAGGAGATGCGTTCGCTCGCGCTGAACGTCGATGTCCTGGGGATAACCGGCGAGGAGATCGAACTACGAGAGACCGACGAGGACTCCTTCCGTGCGGCTGAGGCCTTGGGCATCGACCTGTCACGTCCGGAGCGACCGACGGCCGGGGAGGCGTAAGCGGCCGAGCAGATGAACTGATCGGAAGTTGTGAGAAGCAGAGAGGAACACACACGGTGTTCGATGTGAACAACTTCGAGAAGCTGCGCATCAACCTTGCGGAAGCGCAGCAGATCCGCATGTGGTCCAACGGCGAGGTCAAGAAGCCGGAGACCATCAACTACCGCACGCTCAAGCCCGAGAAGGACGGGCTGTTCTGCGAGAAGATCTTCGGGCCGACCCGCGACTGGGAGTGCTACTGCGGGAAGTACAAGCGGGTCCGGTTCAAGGGCATCATCTGCGAGCGCTGCGGTGTGGAGGTGACCCGCGCCAAGGTCCGTCGAGAGCGCATGGGTCACATCGAGCTCGCCGCCCCGGTGACGCACATCTGGTACCTGAAGGGCGTGCCGTCGCGCCTGGGGTACCTGCTCGACATGTCCCCCAAGGACCTGGAGAAGGTGATCTACTTCGCCGCCTACGTGATCACGTGGGTCGACGATGACAAGCGCCATGACGCGCTCCCGGAGATCGAGGCGGAGGTCGCCGAGGAGAAGAAGCTGATCGACGAGCAGCTCGAACGCGACCGCCAGGAGCTGCTCGAGCAGCTCGAGGTCACCCTCGAGGAGCTCGAGAAGCAGGGCGCCAAGCCCGACGTGGTCCGCCGTGAGCGCAAGGAGATCGAGAAGCAACTCCAGGCCGTGGCGCGCCGTGCGGACGACGAGAAGAAGCACCTGGACGACATGCTCGACACCCTGAAGAAGCTCACGCCCAGGCAGCTGATCGACCGTGACATCCTCTTCCGGGACATGCGTGACCGCTGGGGCGACTACTTCAGTGGCGGCATGGGCGCCGAAGCGATCCGCGAGCTGCTCGAGCACCACGACCTCGAGGCGGAATCGGAGTCGCTGAAGGAGGTCATCACGACCTCGCGGGGCCAGAAGAAGCAGCGCGCCATCAAGCGCCTGAAGGTCGTCGAGGCGTTCCGCACGACCAGGAACAAGCCGGCCGCGATGGTCCTCGAGGCTGTCCCGGTGATCCCGCCGGACCTGCGCCCGATGGTGCAGCTCGACGGGGGCCGGTTCGCCACCTCGGACCTGAACGACCTGTACCGGCGGGTGATCAACCGCAACAACCGCCTCAAGCGTCTGCTGGATCTCGGGGCGCCCGAGATCATCGTGAACAACGAGAAGCGGATGCTGCAGGAGGCTGTCGACGCGCTGTTCGACAACGGCCGCCGTGGTCGCCCGGTCACCGGCCCGGGCAACCGCCCACTGAAGTCGCTGTCGGACATGCTCAAGGGGAAGCAGGGCCGGTTCCGCCAGAACCTGCTCGGCAAGCGGGTCGACTACTCGGGCCGTTCGGTGATCGTGGTGGGTCCCGGACTGAAGCTGAACCAGTGTGGCCTGCCCAAGCAGATGGCCCTGGAACTGTTCAAGCCGTTCGTCATGAAGCGACTCGTTGACCTCAACTACGCGCAGAACATCAAGTCCGCCAAGCGGATGGTCGAGCGGGCCCGCCCGCAGGTGTGGGACGTCCTCGAGGAGGTCATCGCCGACCACCCGGTCCTGTTGAACCGTGCGCCGACCCTGCACCGTCTGGGCATCCAGGCGTTCATGCCGGTGCTCGTGGAGGGCAAGGCCATCCAGATCCACCCGCTGGTGTGCACGGCGTTCAACGCTGACTTCGACGGTGACCAGATGGCGGTGCATCTGCCGTTGAGTGCCGAGGCGCAGGCCGAGGCGCGGGTCTTGATGCTGTCGGCCAACAACATCCTGTCCCCGGCGACCGGACGCCCGCTGGCCACGCCGACCCAGGACATGGTCTTGGGCACCTACTACCTGACGTACGCCGAGGGCGACGCACCCGACGCCACCAGCGACGGAGGGCGACGTGTTCTGACGTCGGTCGGGGAGGTCGAGCACGCCCTCGACCGGCGAGATGTCCGCCTGCAGGAGTGGATCGTCCTACGGGTCGTCGGGAAGGAACTGCCCCCCGAGCTCCGGCCGGCCGACGTCCGAGACGACGACGCGTGGGCGCAAGCCGTCGCGGAGCGGCGTCCCGTCCGGATCGTGACGACCCCTGGGCGCGCGATCTTCAACGAACGGCTGCCGGAGGCGTTCCCGTACGTCAACGAGACCCTCTCCAAGCGGGGACTGGCCGACATCGTCAACCGCTGCGCGGACCGCTTCCCGCAGTGGCAGGTCTCCGAGGTCCTCGACGGGTTGAAGGAGATCGGGTTCCGCTACGCCACCATCGCCGGTGTGACCATCTCGATGGAGGACACCGAGACCTACATCGACAAGGCGGCGGTCCTGGCCGCCTACGAGGAGCGTGCCGCCAAGGTCGAGAAGCAGTTCACCCGCGGCGTCATCACCGCCGACGAGCGTCGCCAGGAGCTGATCGAGATCTGGACGGAGGCGACCAACCAGGTCGCCCACCAGATGGAGGAGAGCTTCGGCCCGCTCAACCCGATCTTCATGATGGCCAACTCTGGTGCCCGGGGGAACATGACCCAGATCCGCCAGATCTCGGGGATGCGTGGGCTGGTCGCCAACCCCAAGGGCGAGATCATCCCCCGTCCGATCAAGTCGAACTTCCGTGAGGGACTGTCGGTGCTGGAGTACTTCATCTCCACGCACGGCGCGCGGAAGGGCCTGGCGGACACGGCCCTGCGGACCGCCGACTCCGGGTACCTCACCCGCCGTCTGGTGGACGTCTCCCAGGACCTGATCGTGCGTGAGGAGGACTGCGGCACATCGCGGTCGGTCGACGTCCGGGTCGGCGAGCACGACTCACAGTCGCTGTACGGGCGGGTCCTCGCAGCAGACGTGACCTACCCCGGTGACGACGCCGTTCTGCTCGGCGCCGGCACGGAGGTCGCTGACGTCGAGATCCGCATGCTGCGGCAGGTGCTGATCAAGGGCGTCGATCCCGAGACCGAGGAGGCGTTGGGCGCACAGCCCACCGATGACGACCGCGTGATCAAGGTCCGGTCGGTGCTGACGTGCGACACCGACTTCGGCGTGTGTCAGCTGTGCTACGGCCGGTCGCTGGCCGCCGGGCACGTGGTCGACATCGGCGAGGCGGTGGGCATCATCGCGGCGCAGTCGATCGGTGAGCCTGGCACGCAGTTGACCATGCGGACGTTCCACACCGGCGGTGTGGCCGGCGAGGACATCACGCAGGGTCTGCCGCGTGTCGTGGAACTGTTCGAGGCTCGCAGCCCCCGCGGGAAGGCCGAGATCGCCAGCGTGGCTGGCCGGGTCACCATCGAGGACGACGAGCGCGGGCGGACGATCCGGATCTCCGGTGCGCGTGACGAGGTCGACGAGCACGAGGTGACCCGTCGCGCCCGGCTGCGGGTGGAGGACGGCGACCAGGTCCAGATCGGTCAGCAGCTGACGGAGGGTGCCGTCGACCCCCACGAGTTGCTGGAGGTCCTCGGTGCGCGGGCTGCGCAACTGCACCTGGTGCAGGAGGTGCAGGACGTGTACCGCTCGCAGGGCGTGCCGATCCACGACAAGCACGTGGAGACGATCGTCCGGCAGATGTTCCGCCGGGTGCACGTCGTCGATCCCGGAGACGCGTCGTTCCTCCCCGGCGAGAACGTCGACCGGTCGAAGTTCCAGCGGGAGAACGAGGCGGTGCGCGAGCAGGGCGGCCAGCCCGCCTCCGGACGCCAGCTGCTGATGGGCATCACCAAGGCGTCGCTGGCGACGGACTCGTGGCTGTCGGCCGCGTCGTTCCAGGAGACGACGCGCGTGCTGACCGAAGCCGCGATCGAGTCCAACGAGGACGCGCTGATCGGGCTGAAGGAGAACGTGATCATCGGGAAGCTGATCCCGGCCGGGACCGGGTTGCGCCGGTACCGCAGCGTGCAGGTCGGTCACACCGACCTGCCCGAGCAGGCGCTCCCAGCCGACATCGCGGAGTTCCTCGCGTCGACCGAGTCCTACGAGGGCGACGGCAGCTGGGACTTCAGCGAGGGCTGGGGCTACGAGGGCTACGGCGAGGCCGGTTCGTAGCGTCACGCCGGCAACGCTCGGCCGGCTGCTGCGACGGGCTGCTCGGTGGTGTCCGCCAGGGGGTTCCACCCCGTAACACCGGTCACCCCTGACGGACACCATCTCGGCTGGGGTGGTTGACCGCCCAACTGGACGCGGGTACGGTTGGTTCCGTCCGCCGGGCATCCATGCCGCGCTGCGCGAGCAGCCGACGCCCGGCGGCATGCGCGTCCGGGCGCGGAGTTCTCCCTGGCCGTTTGCAACGCCAGCGAGCACGCGCCGAAACCCACGACCGTCAGTCCGCTCGACCGTTCCCGCTGGGAGCCTGAGCGATCGGGAGAGGCCGGCGCGGACGTGGGTCGGAGCGGCCGACCTTGCCCGGGTGCAACGCGCAACCACCCTCGTGCCCAGCGGCGCGAGCACGACCGAGGACGAGGAAGACATGCCCACCATCCAGCAGCTGGTTCGCAAGGGCCGGGCCGCCAAGGACACCAAGACGAAGTCCCCGGCGCTGAAGGGCTCCCCGCAGCGTCGGGGCGTCTGTACGCGGGTGTACACGACCACGCCGAAGAAGCCGAACTCGGCGCTGCGCAAGGTGTGCCGCGTGCGACTGACGTCGGGGATCGAGGTCACGGCGTACATCCCCGGCGAGGGTCACAACCTGCAGGAGCACTCGATCGTGCTCGTCCGCGGGGGGCGGGTGAAGGACCTGCCGGGTGTCCGGTACAAGGTGATCCGAGGAACCCTCGACGCCGCACCGGTGCGTGATCGCAGGCAGAGCCGGTCGCGGTACGGCGTGAAGAAGGAAGGCTAGAGGCCGGCGTCGGCCTCGATCGAACAGGAGAAACGAGTAGATGCCGCGTAAGGGACCAGTTGCCCGCCGCGAGGTCGACTCCGACCCCAAGTACGGGTCGGTGCTGGTGACGCAGTTGACCAACCGCATCATGAGCGACGGCAAGCGGTCGCTCGCCGAGCGCATCGTGTACGACGCGTTGGCCAACATCGGCAACCGCACCCAAGGTGGCGACCCGTTGTCGGTCCTCAAGCGCGCGGTCGACAACGTCCGTCCCCAGCTGGAGGTCAAGTCCCGCCGGGTGGGGGGCGCCACGTACCAGGTGCCGATCGAGGTCCGCCCCGCCAGAGGGACCACCCTGGCGCTGCGCTGGATCCACCAGTACGCGCTGATCCGCCGGGAGAAGACCATGGCGGAGCGCCTCGCCGGCGAACTGATGGACGCCTCGAACGGGATCGGCGCGGCGGTCAAGCGCCGTGAGGACACGCACAAGATGGCCGAAGCGAACCGGGCATTCGCCCACTACCGCTGGTGAGCGACGACCGACGACGCAGGACGATGGAGCGATGACTGCTATCCGCGAGTACCCGCTGGGCCGGACCCGCAACATCGGGATCATGGCGCACATCGACGCGGGGAAGACCACCACCACCGAGCGCATCCTGTACTACACGGGCCGCACCTACAAGATCGGTGAGGTCCATGAGGGCGCTGCCGTCATGGACTGGATGGTGCAGGAGCAGGAACGCGGCATCACGATCACCTCGGCCGCGACCACCTGCAAGTGGCGTGACCACTGGATCAACATCATCGACACGCCCGGCCACGTGGACTTCACCGTCGAGGTGGAGCGGTCGCTGCGCGTGCTCGACGGAGCGGTCGCCGTGTTCGACGGCGTGGCTGGCGTCGAACCGCAGTCGGAGACGGTGTGGCGTCAGGCGGACAAGTACCGGGTCCCGCGGATCTGCTTCGTCAACAAGCTCGACCGCACCGGGGCGTCGTTCGAGCGCTCGCTGGACTCCATCCACGAGCGGCTCACCAAGGAGGCCGTCGCGATCCAGGTCCCGATCGGCCTGGAGGACGCTCACGAAGGCGTCATCGACCTGATCGGGATGAAGGCGCTGGTGTGGCGCGGCGACGATCTGGGTGCCACCTGGGACATCCTCGACCTCGATGACGAGCAGCGTGCCGAGGCCGACGTGTGGCGTGAGACGCTGGTGGAGCGTGTCGCCGAGACCGATGAGGCGCTGCTCGAGTCGTACCTCGACAACGGGACGCTCACCGCCGACCAGGTCCGTCAGGGACTTCGCGCCGCCACGATCGGGGGCGAGATCGTGCCTGTGCTGTGCGGGTCGGCCTTCAAGAATAAGGGTGTGCAACCGCTCCTCGACGCTGTGGTCGACTTCCTCCCGTCGCCGCTGGACGTCCCCGCCGTGCAGGGCAAGGAACCCAAGACCGGCGAGGAGATCACCCGTCCGGTGGACGACGCCGCCCCGTTCTCGGCCTTGGCGTTCAAGGTCATGACCGATCCGTACGTCGGGACGCTGACCTACGTCCGCGTGTACTCGGGCACGTTGGAGGCCGGATCGCACATCTACAACGTCACCAAGGACAAGAAGGAACGGGTGGGGCGCATCCTGCAGATGCACGCCAACTCCCGTGAGGAGAGGGCGGCCACCTTCACCGGCGACATCGTCGCACTGGTCGGAGCGAAGGCCGCCAGCACCGGGGACACGATCGCCGACCCGGACCACCCGATCCTGCTCGAGTCGATGGAGTTCCCCGAGCCGGTGATCCACATCGCTATCGAGCCCAGGACGAAGGTCGATCAGGAGAAGCTGTGGACCGCGTTGCAGCGGCTCGCCGAAGAGGACCCGACCTTCCGCGTCCGCACCGACGAGGAGACCGGCCAGACGATCATCGGCGGGATGGGAGAGCTGCACCTCGAGGTCATCGTCGACCGTCTACTG
>JALYHG010000027.1 GCA_030776725.1 Actinomycetota bacterium | reverse complement strand
GGGCTGGTCGGCCCGCCCCCGCCCACGGGGCGGTCGCTGGACGTGGCGGCCGTGCAGGGCAACGACATCGAGTCGACGAGCGCGGCCGGGGTCGCCCGCGTCCAGACGGGGCGCATCGTCCGCGTCGCCGAGCGGATGGTGGAGGCCTCCCGGCCCCTGGCGCGTGCGCCCGGGGGTCCTCCGGACGTGGTCGTGTGGCCGGAGAACTCGTTGGACGCCGACATCCGCGACACCGACAACGCATCCGTCCGGACCCTGGTGGCCGAGGCGCTGGACCTGACCGAGGGCAGCCGGCTGGTGGCCGGCGCCTACCTGCAGGGGCCGCGCCCGAACACCGTGTACAACGTGCAGGCGGAGGTCGTCGCCCCCGGACGCCTCGGGCAGATGTACCGCAAGCGGTCGGCGGTACCGTTCGCCGAGTACGTGCCCGCGCGGCGGTGGCTGGGGTGGCTCCCCGGACTCGAGCAGGTCCCCAACGACATGCTGCCGGGTCGCGGTCCGCAGCTGCTGCGCTTCGGCGACGCCCGCGTCGGCACGCTCATCTGCTTCGAGAACGTCTTCCCCGGGCTGGCGCGTGGCGAGATCCGCGAGGGGGCGCAGGTGCTGCTCGTCTCGACGAACAACGCGAGCTTCGGCCGCACCCCCATGAGCCGCCAGCACCTGGCGTTCAGCCAGGTGCGCGCCGTCGAGTCGGGCCGCTGGCTGCTGCACGCGGGCATCTCGGGGATCTCCGGGGTGATCGACCCGTCGGGTCGCCTGACCCTGCGGACCGGCCTTTTCCGCCAGGACATCGTGCGGGCCGACCTGCCGTTGATCGACGGCGGGACACCGGCCGTGCGCCTGGGAGGCCTCGTCGGCCCCGCCGCCATGCTCGCCGCAGCGCTCCTCGTCGCGTGGCCGGTCGCGCAACGGCGGCTACGGTCCCGCTGACGGCTGCCGACGCGGCCGGGGCTCCGGGTAGGGCGCTGGTATCGTCGGCGCACAGCGGTGCTCGACCCTCCGGCCCGCCCCCGTCATCCAGCGGCCTAGGATCCCGGCCTTTCAAGCCGGCAACGCGGGTTCGAATCCCGTCGGGGGCACGGCCAGTGCTGTCACCAGATCCATCGGTCTGGGCGGCTCGTGGCCGCCGATTCCTCTCGGCCGGAAACCCTTGGGGGTTGACAGGTAAGTAGCGACTTGCATATGGTGGAGTCGTGGCCGACCTCTTCAAGGCGCTCGCTGATCCCACGAGGAGGGCGATCCTCGATGAGCTCGTCGACAGAGACGGTCAGACGCTGTTCGAGCTGTGCAGTCGCCTCACGATGAAGCACGGGTTGAGTTCGACTCGCCAAGCCATCTCCCAGCATCTCGACGTCCTCGAGTCGGCCGGTCTCCTCGCCGCGAGGCGAAGAGGCCGGTTCAAGTTTCACTACGTCAACACCTCCCCCTTGAAGGCGATCGCCGAGCGGCGGCCGAGTGAGGAGTGAGCAGCATGCCGCGAATCAACATCACGAGCGTCTTTGTCGACGATCAGGACAAGGCGCTGGGCTTCTACACGCGCAGGAGCCGGTCGACATGGGCACCGTGATGACTGCCGTCTTCGACGACACCTGCGGGAACCTCATGCAGCTGGCGGCTGCGAAGTAGGTCGGCTCGGGGCTGCTCCCGCGTTGGCATCACCTCCCAGCGGTCGATCCGGACCACCTTCGGGGCGATCCCGACGCGGTGATCGATCCGGGGGCGTGAGGTGAGCCTGCTGGGGTGGTCGGTGCCGTGGACCAGGCTCACGAGCGCGAGGCGGCCATCGGGCGACAGCAGGCTCCGGGCCTCGCCGAGCAGCGCGTCGGCGTCGCCGCCCGTGAGCAAGTCGAAGAGTAGGCGGCGAGGAAGCGGTCGAACCCGCCGCTGTTCCGGGGCAGCGACAGGGCGGGCGGATCGACCAGGCGGACCTCGGCACCCGGATGCCACGGGGCCAGGCGGGCCCGCGCGAGCTCGACCCTCCGTGGGCTGACGTCCACGCCGAGGTAGCCGGCGGCGTAGCGCCCGGTCCGCAACCGCGATCGCACAGCGGGCGCGCGTGCGCGAGCCGCCCGAGTTGGGTCAACCCCGAGACGGTCGTAGAACCTACGTGCGCTCTCGCTGTCGAGGGGCATCGCGGCCCTCTCCGTTGCGTGCAGACTGAACAACTGTCTAGTATACTAGACATGCGTTCAACAGACGTCGCCGACGACCGGACCGCGCGGGCCCGCATCCGGGACGCGGCGATCACGCGGTTCGCCGCCGAGGGCGTCTCGGCGACGAGCGTGCGGGCGATCGCCGCCGAGGCCGGCGTGTCCGCGGGGCTGGTGATCCACCACTTCGGTTCCAAGGAAGCCCTCCGCCGCGCGTGTGACGAGCACGTCGCGAGCCTCATACGGTCGAACAAGCACGAGGGGATGACCGCGGGGGCGAGCTTCGATCCGTTGGCGGCGATGCGCGACGCCAGGCAGGACATCCCGCTGACGAAGTACCTGGCGCGCACGCTGATCGACGGCACGCCGCAGGTGGCGGCACTGATCGACGAGCTGGTCGCCGACGCCGCCGACTACATGGCCGAGGGGGTCGAGGCGGGCGCGCTGCGCCCGAGCGCCTACCCCTCCGAGCGCGCGGCGGTCCTGACGCTCTGGTCGCTGGGGGCCCTGGTGCTCCACGAGCACGTGGAGCGCGTGCTGGGCGTCGACCTGACCCGTGACCCCTCGGAGCTCGCCGACACCGCCGAGGGCGCCGCCTACCTCGGCCCGGTGCTCGAGCTGTTCACCGACGGACTGCTGTCCGACGAGGTCGCCGGCACGCTGCGCTCGGCGCTCGTGGACCGTGCTGCGCCGACCTCGACCACCATACGCGAGCAGGAGTCGACATGAGCGACGACACGGTCATCCGAACCGAGGGGTTGACCAAGCACTACGGCGACGTCAGGGCGCTGGAGGACCTGCACCTGTCGGTACAGCGGGGGGAGG
>JALYHG010000026.1 GCA_030776725.1 Actinomycetota bacterium | reverse complement strand
ATCGCGGCCAGCACCGCGCCACCCCCGGCGGCGGTCGTCGCGAGGTGCAACGGGCGGCGCCCCAACGGCGCTCCCGCGCGGTGGCGCCACCGGGGGCCGTGCAGAGCACGCATCAGCGCGTCGTCGGCGTTCCCGGCTTGCTTGCGCACGCTGATCCACGGGTCGGCCGGCGGGACCGGGTGGTCCACCACCCGCTGCCCCTGGACGATCCGGTAGCCGGCGCGGGTCACACGCAAACCGAGCTCGACGTCCTCCCGGTACGCGCGTGGGAAGTGCTCATCGAACCCGCCGACCTGCTCGAGGACGCCGCGGCGGTAGGCCATGTCCGCCGTCACCCACCGCGCCTCCGCCAGCCCCGCGACGTTGCGTTCCCAGTCGGTGGGAGCCCGACCCGGTGCGAGCGGCACACGGACACGTCCTTGGAGTCCAGCGACGTCACGTCCCGCGCCGGTCAGATCGTCCGCCAGGCGCTCCAGCCACCGGGCGGTCGGCCGGACATCATCGTCCAGGAAGGCCACCCAAGGTGCGCTGCACGCCCGCCACCCGAGGTTGCGGGCCGTGGCCGGACCGGACGCGGGACACGGCAGGACCCGGACCAGGTCGGCGATGCCCGACGGCGGCCCCGTCGGCAGGAGCGGGTCGCTGCGGTCGTCACGATCGTCGACCAGCACGATGCGCTGCGGGCGCGGACCGTCGCCCCGGTCCAGCGCCTGCAGCAGTCGATGCAACGATGGCCGCCCGACGGTCGGCACGACGATGTCGAAGACCACCGCCGGCATCAGTCGCCGCCACCGAACAGCGTCCGTCGCCGGACCAGGTACGGCCCGATCGCGAGCGCGTCGATCGGGGCTGACCCGAAGCACTCCAGAGCGTCCCGCGGATCGTCGACGATCGGCCGCCCGGCCGTGTTCAGGCTCGTGTTGGCCAGGACGGGCAAGCCGGTGCGCCGTGCGAACTGGTCGAGGAGCCGGTGCACCAGCGGTTCGTCGTCGTGGTCGACCGTCTGGATGCGGGCCGTCCCGTCGACGTGGACGACCGCCGGGACGCGGTCGCGCCACGGGTGGCGCACCTGGTGGACGAACAGCATGTAGGGGCTCGGCAGCGGACCGTCGAAGACCTCGCTCGCCCGCTCCAGCAGCACCATGGGGGCGATCGGCCGGAACTCCTCGCGACCCTTGACGTCGTTGAGGCGCTCGACGTTCGCGGCGTGGCCGGGAT
The DNA here is from genome assembly GCA_030776725.1 of Actinomycetota bacterium. Classification (NCBI taxonomy): domain Bacteria; kingdom Bacillati; phylum Actinomycetota; species Actinomycetota bacterium. The sequence continues at coordinate 1,530 of JALYHG010000026.1, read as the reverse complement.
GTGCCAGGAGACTACGGTGCCCCAGCGCCCGCGGGCCCCACTCGCTCCGGCCCTGGTACCACGCGACGATCCCGTTGTCGGCCAGCACGGCCGCCGCGGCCTCGGCGATGTCGGCGGGGCGCTCGTGGGGGACGCCGGCGGTCCGTAGCCACGCAGCCAACTCCTCGTCGCTCCAGCTGCGGCCGAGGGCGATGCTGGCCATCGGCTGGGGACGGTCGCCTGCCTGATGCGAGACGTACAGCGCCCCGCCCAACGCCGTCCCGGCGTCGCCCGCGGCCGGCTGCACCCACACGGTCTCGAACGGTCCTTCGCGGACGAGCCGGGAGTTCGCCACGCAGTTCAGGGCCACCCCGCCGGCCATGGTCAGCACCCGGTCACCGGTCCGTGCGTGCAGCCACCGCGCGAGGTCGAGGATGGCCTCCTCCAGACGGACCTGGACGCTGGCCGCCAGGTCCGCGTGCTGGTCGGTCCACACCTCGTCGGCCGGGCGGTGACGGGCCTGCTCACGCTGCACCGGCTTGGCGAACGCCGCCCAGTCGACCTTGTCGACGGTGAAGGTCCCGTCCTCGTGGACGCGCACGAGATCGCGGAAGGCATCCAGGTGGGTGGGCCTGCCGTACGACGCGAGCGCCATGACCTTGTACTCGTCGGAGGAGCGCAGGAAGCCCAGATGGTCGGTCAGCTCCTCGTACAGCAGCCCCAACGAGTGCGGGAGCTCGGTGGAGGCCATCACCTCGAGGTCGCCGCGGCGCGAGCGCCCCGCGAGGTGGGTGGCGGTCTCGCCGCGGCCGTCGAGGCTCAGCACGCTCGCGTCGGGGTAGGGCGCGGCGTGGTAGGCGGACGCCGCGTGGGCCACGTGGTGCGGGACGTAGCGCAGCATCGCCGGGTCGAAGCCGGGGAGGGCGGTGCTGAGGAACGACGGTGCCCGCTCGACGTACAGTGTCCGCAGCCCCTCCCACCCGTTGGCCGTCACCTCGTCGCGCGGTGTGGGCGCCAGCGCAGGGTCGTACGAGTAGGACACCGCGTCGAGGTCCTCGGGAGTCAGGCCGGCGTGCGCCAAGCACCACGCGGCGGCCTGTTCGGGTAGTTCCCAGGTGGAGAACGGGACCGGCCGCTTGCCGTGCTTGCGCCGCGTGAAGCGTTCCTCCTCGACTGCGGCGACCACCTCACCATCGACGACGAGCGCCGCGGCGGGATCGTGGAAGACCGCGTTGATGCCGAGAATGCGCACCGGTTCTCCCTGTAACGGCTCGACGACCATAGCGTTCGTCGTCCTCGACGAACACGATGTACGTAACTACCTATCTGTCGCCAGCCGTCCGAACGAACGGTCAAGATCGGCGCGAACCGGCTGTTCGGGCGGCATCGTGCGGACTCGAGGCACGGAACGGATCGGCTCGTCCCGTCACACAGCGTTCGGCTTCCTTGCGGACAGTGACCTCCCGGCGTCGTCGGGTGGTCGTGGCAGCGTGAGTGGTCGGGGGCCCGCGACCACCATCGTGGTGGCGACGCGTGACCGGGCCGGCCAGG
>JALYHG010000025.1 GCA_030776725.1 Actinomycetota bacterium | reverse complement strand
GGGCGTCCTCCACCGCCGGGCTGAGCGCGGCCGGCCCTCCCAGCAGGTACACGACCGCCCCGCCGGGGACGGTGCGCCGCAGCTCCTCGGCCACGCTCCGGTCCAGGTGGCCGTTCGGGGTGAGCAGAAGCGGGCCCTCGGCGCTGAGCGGGGCGCCGGCCAGGGCGTCGGCGAACACGTCGTGGCGCGACACGACGGCGTACCTGGCGCCGCCGGAGGAGAACCGTGCCCGGCTGGCGCGCACTCCGACCGAGACCGGATCGGAGGCGTCGACGCGTTCGGTCGTGGCCGGGTCGCCGTCGAAGCTGCCGGGGCGGTGGGTCAGGACGGCCGGTGAAGCCGCCGCCGCTCCGGTCCCGATCGCGTTGCTCGCGGCCACCGTGAAGCTGTAGGTGGTCCCGGTCGCCAGTCCACCGACCTGGGCCGACGTGGCGCCCGCTGCGACGGTGACCGTCGCTCCGCCCGAGGTCGCGCGGACGGCGTAGCCGGTGATCGGGCTGCCACCGTTGGAGGCTGGCGCGGCCCACGTGACCGTGGCGGTGGTCTCCCCGGCCGTGGCGGCGACGTGGCGGGGCGCGTCGGGGACGGTGGCGGGCACGGCGGTGGTCTCGGCGATGGCGCCGGTCCCGACCGCGTTCGTCGCCGCCACGGCCAGCCTGTAGGTCACGCCGTTGGTGAGCCCTGCGACCCGGGTGCTGGTGGTGCCGGCCGCGAGCGTCAGCTGCTGACCGCCGGGTGCGACCGTGACCGTGTACCCGGTGATGGGGGTCCCGCCATCGTCGGCGGGGGGTTGCCAGTCCAGCTGGACCGCCCCGTCGCTGGGCGTGGCCGAGACGGCTCGCGGCGCCGAGGGCGCACGGAGCAGAGCGGTCACCGCCGCACCGGCGTTCACCACCCGACCGGTGACGGTCCGGCCGGCGAGGCTGTCGAGCTGCTGCCCGTGGGCCGCGACGTGGTCGACGACCTCCTTGGCCGTCATCGACGGGGCGTGCGAGGCCACCAGCGCCGCCACACCGGCGGCGTGCGGCGCTGCCATCGACGTCCCCGACGCGTACGCGAACTGACCTCCGGGGTAGGTCGAGAGGACGTCGACGCCCGGGGCCCCGACATCGACCGTGGTGCGTCCGGTGTTGGCGAACAGCGGGACGGCACCGGTGTTGTCGACCGACGTCACCGACAGGACGGTCGGCAGGATGGAGTTGGCCGGCTGCGAGGCGATCAGGTCGTTGTCCACGCCTTCGTTCCCCGCGGCAGCCACGACGACCGCCTCGGACTCGCTCATGGCGGCCTCGAGGGCGGCGGAGGACGGCCCGACGTACCCCCAGCTGGCGTTGATGATCCGCGCCCCGGCCTGGCCGGCGTACTCCACTGCGGCGACCGCGTCGGAGAGGTGGCCCCAGCCGTCCGCGCCGATGAACTTCAGCGGCAGGACGGTGACCGCCGGCGCGACCCCCACGACCCCCTTCTCGTCGAGCGTGGCGGCGACCGTCCCGGCGACGTGGGTCCCGTGCCAGTCGGCGTCGGGTGAGTCGTACACGCTGGCGTCGTCGTTGGCGAAGTCCCACCCGGTGACGTCGTCGACCAACCCGTTGTGGTCGTCGTCGACACCGTTGCCCGCCTCCTCGCCAGGGTTGTGCCAGACGCGCGGCGCGAGGTCAGGGTGGCCGATGTCGACCCCGGTGTCGATCACCGCGACGATCGTCTCGGGCGCGCCGTCGGTGATCGCCCACGCCTCGGGGGCATCGACGTCGACATCGTCGACGCCGGCGCGGCCCGAGATGGTCTGGCCGGTGTTGTGCAGGCCCCACAGGTGCGCGAACCCCGCATCGGAGGCCGTCAGCGTGATCCGGCGGTCGACCTCTGCGAAGCGGACCGCGCGATGGTTGCGTAGGCGCGCCGCCACCGCTTCGGGGTCTCGGCCGGGCGGGACGGTCAGCACCTCGGTCCCGGTGAGGGGCAGTCGGCGGTGGACCGTCAACCCGTGCTCGTCGCGGACGGCCGCTGCCCCCTCACCGACGAACCCGACCAGGAGCCGTTGGCTCTCGCCCCGCGGTGACGGGTCAGCCGCCAGGGCGCCGGGTGGGGCGGTCAGCACGACGGCGGCCACCAGCACCGACGCGAGTGCGCCACGGCGCAGGGACCGGCGTGCGGGACAGCTCATGGCAGCATCCGGGCGGCATGCGGGCGGCGACGACCTACCACGGGTTCCTCGGACGCCGACCGCGTCCACTTGAGCGCCGATCGCGTCCACTTGAGCGCCGATCCGGCGCGACCAGGAGCAGCTAGTAGTAGCGCATGGGGTCGCGTGGGACGCCGTTGACGCGGACCTCGAAGTGCAGGTGCGGCCCTGTGGACAGGCCGGTGGAACCGACCGCACCGATGACCTGGCCGCGTCGCACCCGCTGCCCCGCCCGGACGGCCAGCCGTGACTGGTGTGCGTACAGCGTCGCCAGCCCATCGCTGTGGGCGATCACGACGGCGTTGCCGTACCCGCCGCGCCACCCGGCGGACACGACGACCCCGTCCGCTGCGGCCACGATCGCCTGCCCGGTCGGGGCGGGGATGTCGATGCCTGCGTGCAGGCGTCGGGTGCGGTAGACGGGGTGGGTGCGCCACCCGAAGCCGGACGTGACCCGGCCAGCGGTCGGCCACGCCAGCTGTCCGCTGTCGGAGGAGCCCGGCTGGGCCACCGCCGTCTGCGCTCGCCGCTGGGCGGGTGCCTTCGCGGCGGTCCTGTTCACGGCCTTGTCGGCAGCGACTTTCTGGGCAGCGGCCTTGTCGGCGGCGGCCTTGTCGGCGGCGGCCTTCTCGGCGGCGGCCTTCGCGGCGGCCTTGGCAGCTCGCGCCGCCGCGGCACGCTGTTCACGTGCGAGGCGGGCCAGCTCCGCAGCGAGCTCGTTCTCGAGCCGCTGCGACTCCGCCTCCAGGTGCGAGACGAGCCCCTCGTAGGAGCGCTGGTCGACGTGGAGGCGGCGCAGCAGGTCTTGCTGGCTGGCCTGGTCGGCGGTGATCTGGGCGACCAGGTCACGCTGGTCGCCCACCAGCGATGCCTGCTCGGCCACCAGCACCCGGCGCTGTTCGGTCAGGTCTGCGACGTCCTCTCGGGCCGCCCGCGCCACCGCCTCCTCGACCATCCGCTGGCGGCGCAACGCCGCCACCGTCTGTCGGTGGGCCGCCACCTGTGCGCGGAGCCAGTCCAAGCGTTGCACCACCTGGTCCTGGTGAGCCAGCACCGATCGCGCCACCCGCAGACCGCGCGCGGCGTCGCCGGGCGAATCGGTGGCGAACACCACCTGCAGCAGGCCGCCGACCTGCCCGGTACGGCCGCGCTTGAAGGCGTCGGCTGCCTGCGTCTCGAAGGTGGTCTGTTCGCGGTCGAGCTCGGCCTCGGTGCGCCGCAACTCCTCGGTGGCGGCGTCGAGCGCGCGGGTGGCCTCCTGGGTGCGCCCCTGAGCCGTGGCCAGCTCACGCTCGGCCGTGGCCAGCTTCTGCTCCGCTGACGCCAACGCGTCGCGCCGCTCGGCGAGCTCCGCTTCGAGCTCCCCGAGCCGTTGGGTGCTGGCCGTCAGACGCGCGTCGACGTCGGCCAGCGCCGCGCGCGTTTCCTCCACGGAGGTGGTGACGACCGCCAGCCCCTGGTTGGCCGCTTCCAGCTCGTGTTGGGAGTCCTGGATGCGCCGACGCAGGTCGTCGACCGGGGCAGCGCTCGCGTCGCCACCGGTCACGGCCATCAGCGCAGCCAGGGCGGCGACCACCATCCGCCGTCGTGCCACACCACCCCCAAGACCCGACACGGTCCCCACTACCCGTCCGACCCGTCGAAGGCAAGCAGCCGGCGATGGGTACCGCAACTGCAGGCGGCGCCCCGCTACCGTGCGGCCGTGTCAACGCTGCTGGCTGTCGACGGCAACTCCCTCGCGCACCGCGCCTGGCACGCGCTGACCGACGAACGCGACAGCGGCCCGTGGCTGACCGGCGGCGTCGTGCGCATGCTCGGCAGCGTCTGGCGGTACGGCCCGTACGCCGGTGTGGTCGTCGCCTTCGACTCACCCGACAGCATCCGCAAAGCCCGCCACCCGCGGTACAAGGCGAGCCGCCCCGCCCCCGACCCCGCCTTCGTGGGACAGCTGCGGGACCTGGCGCACCTGCTGGCAGCCTGCGGGTTCACGGTCCTGTCGACACCGGGCCACGAAGCCGATGACGTGCTCGCGGCGACGGTGGCCGGCGCCGGCATCGCCGACGTGCGCACCACGCTGGTGTCCTCCGACCGCGACCTGCTGGCGTTGGTGTCGGATCGGGCGACGCTGCTGCGGCCCAGACGCACGATGGCTGATCTGGCCGTGTACGACCCCGCCGCGGTCGAAGACGAGTTCGGGGTCCAACCCACCCAGTACCTCGAGCTGGCCGCCCTGCGCGGAGATCCCTCTGATGACCTCCCGGGCGTGCCGGGCGTCGGGCAGCGCACCGCCGCCCGACTGCTGCGATCCTGGGGGTCCGTGGGTGCGCTGTACGCCGGGATCGGCGACCTGCCCCCCGACCTGGCAGCACGGCTGCGCGACAGCCGGGGCGACGTCGAACGCAACCTCGAGCTGATGGCCCCGTTGGCACGGGGGCCGGTCGACCTCGCCGCGACGCTGGCCAAGGGTGTGGACCTCGCCCAGGTGCGACGGGCACTGGCCCCGGTCGGTCTGGGGCCCACCGCCGACGCTTTCCGCCGAGCCGTGCAACGCGGTCCGCTCCCGCCGATGCCTCCCCCACCGCTGGAACCGCCGCCGGGTACCGCGGCGGCCGAGCCACCGGCCCCCCGCCCACCGCTGCACCTCGACGGGGTCCAGGCCGCACTGTTCTCGTGACCGACGTCTGAAGCGGCCACGACGACGCTCGCGGCGGCACATGCCGCCCACCCAGGTCGTCCCGCCACGCTGCTTCTTCCGATCGGCCGCAGGTGGCAAGCTGTGCGCAGCCGACAGGGGCGCTCGAGATGTTCCTGCAACGTTCGCGTCAGGACCTGGTCCGGGCGGCAGCACGGCTCGGTGTCCGCAGCCAGCGGGTGATCGCCGCCATCCGCGCGGTCGACCGCGCCGGGTTCGTGCCGCCCGGGCGGGAGCGCCACGCCTACCGCGACCGCGCGATCCTGATCGGTCGCCGTCAGGCGACGTCGCAGCCCTCGATCGTCGCGCTGATGATCCAGGCGTTGGAGCTCGACGGTGACGAACGGTTACTCGAGGTCGGAGCCGGTGTGGGCTACCAGGCGGCGCTGCTGGCTCGTCTGGCCCGGGAGGTGTTCGCGGTCGAGCGGTCGGAGGATCTGGCCGAACAGGCCCGCACCAACCTCGCCCACGCCGGGATCCGGAACGTCACCGTCGTCAGCGACGACCCGACGCGGGGTCTGCCCGACCACGCCCCGTTCGACGCGATCCTGGTGTCCGCAGCCGCGCCGGAGGTCCCCCAGCCGCTCGCCGAGCAGCTGGTCGACGGCGGCCGGCTGGTGATGCCGATCGGGCCCGGCGGAGAGGAACTGGTCACTCTCTTCGTCCGCGAGGAACGCCGCACGCGTCGGGTGCGGGTCCTGACAGCCGCGAGTTTCGTGCCACTGCGGTGATCGCGCGCCCGCCGGCCTCGCGCCCGGCGTCAGGCGTCGAGGCGGCGGACCGGGACGAACCCCGACAGCGTGGTCCCGCGCCCGTGCTGCGAGTGCACCTCGAGGCCGCCTCCCTGCGCGTCGAGCCGGTCGGCCATGTTCTGCAGCCCGGCGCCCCGCGGGGTCGTGACGGGATCGAAACCCCGACCGTCGTCGGTGACCGAGAACACCAGCCGGTCGCCGTGGTCGCGCAGGCGGACGGTGGCTGCGGTCGCGTCGGCGTACTTGGCGATGTTCTGTAGGGCCTCCAGGCAGCAGAAGTACACCGCCGCCTCCGCGTCCTGCGGGTAGCGGCCGAGGTCTCGGGCGTCGACGTGGACGGCCACGGCCGCCTTGGCCGCTTGGCCCTCCAGCGCGGCCGCCAGCCCCCGGTCGGCAAGGAGCGGGGGGTAGATCCCCCGAGCGAGGTCCCGGAGCGTGACGATCGCGTCGGCCGTGTCCTCACCGAGCTGGTGGAGGAACGGGCCGACCGGCTTGCCCTGCTCGGCCAGACGCTCGGCGAGGGCGAGCTTCACCTTCAACGCCACCAGCTGCTGCTGCGCCCCGTCGTGGAGGTTGCGCTCCAGGCGCCGGCGCGCCTCGTCCTGTGCGGCCACCAGGCGCTTCCGCGATGCGCGCAGGTCATCGAGTCGGTCGAGGAGCTCGGCGGTGAGGCGCACCGTCCGGAACACCTGCCCCGCCTGGTCAGCCAACGCGCGCAGCAACCGTTCCTCGATCGGCGCGAGCGTCTCCTGCCCCGGGAGGGTGACGCTCAGCGCGCCGAGTAGCTCCTGGTTGTGGCGGACCGCGACGGCGGCGGTGGTGTCAGGCAGCTCCGGCAGCGTCCCACCGTCGATCCTGACCGGGCCACTGCCCTGGGCGTCGCCGGGCCAGGCCGCAGCCGGGCGGAGCTCCCCGCCGACCACCAGCCACACGTCGGCGCGGGTCGCGGTCGTCCCGGTGGCGAGGATCTGGGCCATCCGCGACAGCTTCTCGTCGGTGGTCACCGACTCGGCCATCTGCTCGGAGAAGTCGGCCAGGACCTCGTAGGGGGTGGCGCGTCGGCCGTAGACCAGGCGGTTGGCGACCGTCTTCAACCGTTCCTTGGACGGCTCGAACGCCACCGCCACGACACCGGTGGCCAGCACCGACAGCGCCAGGTTGTTGCCCTGGGCGCCGACCAGCCGACCCAGGCCGACGACGACGCCGACGTAGACGACGGTCACGAAGCCCGCCAGCGCCCCGTACACCAGCGTGCGCGTGATCACCCGGTCGATGTTCCACAGACGGAACCGCACCAGTCCCACGAACAGCGCAGCCGGGATGAGGGCGAAGACCGGCTGGAAGACGCGGAACAGTGCCACCGGGATGATGTCGAGGGGACGGCCCTGGTAGGCCTCGAACGCCGACCCGGCGACGCCGCGCTGCAGCACGTACACGCCCAGCAGCAGGGCCGGGAGCAGCGCCCAGAACAGCGTCCGCGCCTGCAGGCGGTCGGCGTCGGTCCGGGCGGTGCGGTAGCGGTAGGCCTGCGCCGCCACCCCCACCGCCGGGGTGACCAGGCCGAAGATCAAGATGATGGCCAACACCCGCGAGGTGCCGCGGATGGCGACCGCACCCATGACGGCGCCGGCGACCAGCGGGGCGTAGAGCAGCGCCAGGCGCCCCCGCGACCACCGCGGGATGACGGACCCGTCGGCGAACAGCAACAGGGCCAGGGCGTACGCCACCGCCGCGACCGCGTGGAAGCCGATGTGGATGGCGGTCTCCAGCAGCTCGGCGTCCAGCGCCTCGTAGACGCTGTAGGCCTGCAGGTTGAAGATCGCGGCCGTCCCGACCAGCGCGACCGCCAGCAGCCGGGCGGTGCGGTCGCGGGGACGCAGCCACATCAGGAAGCCCGCCAGGGCGAGGTTGAACAGGCTGAAGCCGTAGTCGATGATCAGGCCGGCGACCGGCTGGGTGTTGTGAGCGGCGTCGGCGAGCGCCTGCGCGGAGCGGCCGATCAGACCTGCGCTGTAGACGAAGCCGAGGTCGTGCAGCGCGTCGTGCCACCCGACCGGGATCGCCGTCGCCGAGACCAGCCCCGCGGCCAAGGCCCCCAGCGACATGAGCGCGTAGGCAGCGAACGCGACGGCGAACACCCGGTCGCGCGACGTGAACCGGCCGGCTGGCCGTACCGCGACGCCACCCCCGGCGGCGGTCCCGGGGGTGGCTGCCTCGGTCGCGATCGACATCGGTGGTTCGCTCCTGGCCTACTGGACGACGACCGTCCCGATCATGCGGGGGTGGATCAGGCACGCGTAGCGGTAGCTGCCGGGCTGGGTGAACGTCACCGAGTAGGTGCCTTCGTGGAAGATGCCCGAGGACAGGAACGTCTGTCCGTCCCACCTGCCGGCGTCGACCGCTGGGGGCGCGGGGCGCTCCGGTGGGCCGTCCACGTCGGCGGGCGCCGCCTCGCCGTTGGCGGGCGGACCTTCGCCTTCGGCGGGCGATCCACCCTCGCCCTCGGGTTCGGCGGGTTCCTTCGGGGCGCCTGGCCCGCCGATGGGGAGGACCGCCTGTGGGTTGTAGACGACGGTGCCGTCGTCCTCGACCTGCATCTGCGAGAAGTACGGCGGGACCTGGAAGCTGACGGTATGGGGCCCGACGAACGACCAGCTGACCTCCTCTCCGACCTTCACGCGCATCTCCCGGGGGATGAACTCGCTGATCAGGCCGTGCACCCACAGGTCGTTTGCCGCGAAGCCGGCGAACGGCTTGCGGACGGTCTCCGGCGGGCCGTACGCGTCGAAGGTCGCTTCGTCGACCGACTTGCCCAGCTCGTAGGCCTCGCGCAGCGGCTCCGCCCATGCCTCGATCTCGGTGCGCGCCTGACGCGCGACATCGGCCTGGGACGGGATGTCCTGGTCGGCCCCGACGACCGTGATCGCGCCGCTCTGGAACGGCCCGTGGACGTTGCAGTAGTAGTAGTAGGTGCCCGGCGCCGCGTCCGCGGCGATCGGGACCTCGAAGACGTTGCCTTTCGGGCCCTCGTAGGGGATGAAGCCGGAGTTGTAGAAGCTGTGGCGGCCGGTGAACGCCGGCTGGATCTGGTCGTCGTCGGCGCACGGGGTGGCGGGGTCCTCCGGCGGTCCGCCGTCTGCCAGGTAACACGGCTGGGCGGCGTTCTGGTTGACCCCGGCCTCGATGTCGTCGTCGAGCATCCACGGGGGCAGGTCCGCCATGGCTTGATCGACCTGCTCGATCACCTCGGGTGGGATGTCGGACATCGGTGTGCCCTCGTACCGCTCGAACTCGGGCACGATCTTGGTCAGGACGTCGTCGACGAGTCGGCCCATCGTCACGCTGTGGGGCTCGCCGGTCCAGTGCTGCTTGAACCGGACCGTGTCGCCGGGGCGGACCGTCACCGACCGCGGGAAGTAGCCGAGCAGCGACGTGGCGAACTCGTCGTGGTCGTAGTCGACCAGGACCTCGCGGACCTGCGGACCCGAGCCACGCCCCAGCAGGGTGCTGCAGGCCGACACCAGGAGCGCCGCGGAGGGCACGAGCAGGACGAGTCCGAGCCGGCGCAGGCGTGCGGTGCGTGCGCGGCGCGGACCGTGCGGGTGAGCTGCTGCCACGGAAGACCCCTCTGTCGGGCCGCGGCTGACGCGGCGTGGAGCCTGCGATGGCCGACTGGCCAGGCTCGGGCCCCGAGATCGGCGGAGGGTAACCCCGTTGGTGCCGCTGCGCCGCCGTTCCGCGAGATCCGGAACGTTCACGTCCGGCGCCGCGTTAGCACGGGTACAGGACCTCATGTGACATGCCGATGATGAGATAGAGATGAGACAGATGACGAGACGGACGGAAGGCGGTGTTGTGACCGACCACAGGCAGAACACGCAGACGACCGAGGCGTCGACCACGGTCGCGGACGAGCACGCCGCCACGATCGCCTGGCTGGAGTCGGAGTTCCCTGAGTGGCGGTTCGAGGTCGGCGCCACCCGGGACCCCTCGGGTGACCACAAGCCTTGGTGGGTCGCCCGCCGCGAGGGCCATCACCCGCAGGCTGAGCTGTCGCCCGGGAAGCTCTCCAGCCGCCTGGCCGACTACCAGGCACGGCAGGACCAGCGCACCCCCGCCGACG
>JALYHG010000024.1 GCA_030776725.1 Actinomycetota bacterium | reverse complement strand
GATGGCGACCCGTCGGTCGTCACCGAGCACCTGGACACGTGGTTGCGTGCCTACGGGCAGGCGATCGCGGCGCTGGAGGCCGCCGAGGTGTCACCCGCCGCGGACGGCGCCCGCCAGCTGTTCGTCGCCGCCGCGGAGCTGTCGCGCGACGCGACCGAGACGGTCGGGGCGGCCGCCGCGGTCGACGCGGACGCCCGCGAGGTCCTCCTGATCGAGGCCGAACGCATCCGTGCGCGGGCGGTGACCTACGCCGACGCTGGCCAGCGGGTGCTGCAACGCCTGCAGGGCGAAGACCTCAGATCCGAGCCGTCGCCGGCCACCGCCCCGGAGCTGCCCCGCCCCGCGGCGGTCACCGAGGAGGACGGCGCCGAACCGGAGCCGACCACCGCCGGATCGTGAGCACCGCCGACCACGCCAGCATCCCGCAGCGTTTCGCCGAGGGGTACGGCTTCCCGCTCGATCCCTTCCAGCAACGTGCCGTCGACGCGCTCCTGGCGGGGCGTTCCGTCCTGGTCGCCGCCCCGACCGGGGCGGGGAAGACGGTCGTCGGCGAGTTCGCCTGCTTCCACGCGTTGGCCGCCGGCGGGCGGTGTTTCTACACCACCCCGATCAAGGCGCTGTCCAACCAGAAGTATCGCGACCTCGCCGACCGCCACGGCGACGACCAGGTGGGGCTGCTGACCGGAGACCGGTCCATCCACGGCGACGCACCGGTGGTCGTGATGACCACGGAGGTGCTGCGCAACATGATCTACGAGGGTTCGGTGTCGCTGCGCACCCTGCGCTACGTCGTCCTCGACGAGGTGCACTACCTGTCCGACCGTGCGCGCGGGGCGGTGTGGGAGGAGGTCATCACCCAGGTCCCCGCGACCGTACAGCTGGCGGCGCTGTCGGCGACCGTCAGCAACGCAGAGGAGTTCGGTGAGTGGCTGTCCGAGGTCCGCGAGGGCGGCTGCGAGGTCGTCATCGAGGAGCGCCGTCCCGTCCCGCTGCGACACCACTACTACGTCAACGACCGCATCCACCCGACGTTCGTCTCGACCCGGAAGGGGAAGCAGGGCAAGGAGGCCCGGGAACGTGCCGCCCAGGCGCTGGCCGGGGTCCCCAACCCCAAGGTGTTGATGCTCGAACGGCAGGGGCAGCGGAGCCGCGGTGGCGGCCGTGGGCGACGCATGGGTCCGCCGGTCCGGCTGCGTTGGCCGAGCCGCGCCACCGTGGTCACCGAGCTAGCCGATCGTGGGTGGCTGCCCGCCATCGTGTTCGTGTTCAGCCGAACGGGGTGCGAGAAGGCGGTCGATGAGCTGCTGCGCAGCGGCATCTCGCTGACCACCCCCGACGCACGCCGACGGATCGCGGACATCGTCGAGGAGGCGGTCGCGGGGATCCCCGGCGAGGACCTGCAGGTTCTGGGCTACTCCACCTGGCTCGACGCTCTCATGCACGGCGTCGCGGCGCACCATGCTGGACTGGTGCCGGCGTTCAAGGAAGCGGTGGAGACCGCCTTCCAGCAGGGGCTCCTCGACGTCGTCGTCGCCACCGAGACCCTCGCCCTGGGTATCAACATGCCGGCCAAGAGCGTCGTGATCGAGCGACTCGAGAAGTGGAACGGCGAGCGGCACGTGCTGCTCACCCCGGGCGAGTACACCCAGCTCACCGGCCGCGCCGGTCGCCGCGGCATCGACCCTGTCGGCCACGCGATCGTCCTGTACCAGCGCGACATCGATTTCCGCACCGTCGCGGGCCTGGTGGGGACCCGCGCCTACCCACTGACGTCATCGTTCGCGCCGTCGTACAACATCGCGGTCAACCTGCTGCGCCGCCACGATCTCGAACACGCCGAGCGGCTGCTGACCGCGTCGTTCGCGCAGTTCCAGACCGACCGTTCAATGGCCGGGATCGCCCGACGGGTCGCCGAACTCGAGGACGGCATGGCCGGGTACCGCCCGCACCTGCACTGCTCGGAGGGCGACTGGGCGGCGTACTGGTCTTTGCGCCGTGAGCTGACCGAGCGTGAGAAGCGCGAGACACGCCACCGGCAAGCCGCCCAACGCGAGGCGGTCGAGGCCAGGATCGCCCGGCTCAACCCCGGCGACGTGGTGCACTGGCCGGCCGCGCCCGGCAGAGGCCTGGCCGCGGTGGTGGGCGCCTCCATCACCGGACGGGGGACGGTCCTGGCGCGCGTGGTCACCGAGGACCGACAACTGGCCCGCCTGGGTCCACGCGACGTCGACGCCCCGCCGGAGCGCGTCGCCGCCATCGAGCTGCCAGCCGACGGCAATCCCCGCCAGCCCACCTACCGCGCCAAGGTCGCGGCCCTCCTCGACGAGGTGACCGCACCGGCCGCCTCGGCCGGGCCAAGTGACGATGGGGGCCCGATCAGCGACGGGGTCCGCGACCTCCGCCGTCAGCTGCGTGACGACCCCGTCCACCGCTGCCCCGACCGGGCCGCGCATGAGCGCTGGCAGCTGCGCTACGACGAGGTCTCCGACGAACACCGCCGCCTGCACCGCCGTCTGGAACGTGAATCGGGGTCGCTGGTCCGCCAGCTCCACCGGATCCTGCGGGTCCTGACCGATCTGGGCTACGTCGACGAGACCCCGGCGCCCACCCCGGAGGGGATGCGGTTGGCGGGGATCTACGCCGACGTCGACCTGGTGGTCGCCGAGTGCCTGCGCGAGGGTGTCCTCGACGGGCTGTCCCCGGCTGAGGTGGCGGGGATGTGCGCGCTGTTCGTGTACGAGTCGCGGACCGACGAACCGACCGTCGTCCGCCGCTGGCCCAGCGCCGCGCTCGCCACCGCGGTCGATGCGGCCCGGGCGGTGTTCGAACGCATCGCCGAACGGGAGGTCGACGCTGGCCTGCAGCCGACCCGCGACCTGGATCCCGGGTTCGTGGGTGCGGCCTACCGGTGGGCGACGCTGGCGGATCTGGACACGGCGATCGGCCAGCTGGAGCTGACCGGCGGCGACTTCGTACGCAACGTCAAGCAGGTCGCGGACCTGGCCGGTCAGGTCCGCGACGTCAGCGGCGGGCAGCTGCGGGCCGCCGCGGCGGAAGCCGTCGACCTGCTGCGCCGCGGCGTGGTGGAGGCGTAAGGCACTGCCCATGGACGCTGCGCTCGTCGACGCGTTGACGGCGGTGCTCCCCGCCGAACGGGTCAGCACCGACCGCCACACCCTGTGGTTGCACGCTCACGATTTCTGGCCCCGTCTGGTGATGGCCCGCCGCCGCGGCGAGGACCTGCCGCTCCCGGCCGCTGTCGTATCACCGGCGTCTGCCGACGAGGTCGCGGCCGTGCTGCGCTGGTGCAACCAGCAGCGGGTCGCGGTCGTCCCCTACGGGGCGGGCACCGGCGTCTGCGGAGGCGCGTCTGCGGTCGCGGGTGCGATCACCCTCGACCTCAAGCGGATGAACGCCGTCACCGACCTCGATGAAGTCTCCGGCACGGTCACCGTCCAACCGGGGATCATCGGCCAGGCCCTAGAGGATCACCTCGCCGACCGCGGCTGGACGCTGGGCCACTACCCGTCGTCGAACCACTGCTCCACGATCGGCGGCTTCCTCGCGGTCCGCAGCGCCGGTCAGGCATCGTCGTTCTACGGCAAACTCGAGGACATGGTCGTGGGCCTGGAGGCGGTCCTGGCCGACGGGACGGTCGTGCGGTCGCGCCCCGTGCCATCATCGGCGGCCGGACCTGACCTCTCCCGGCTGTTCGTCGGCGGCGAGGGCACCACCGGGGTGATCACGGAGGCGACGCTGCGGATCTGGCCCCGTCCCGCCGCTGCCCGCTACCGCGGTGTTCTCGTCGACGACGTCGTGGCCGGTTTCGACGCCGCGCGGGCGCTGCTGCGCACGGGCTTGCGGCCGACCGTGTTCCGCCTCTACGACGAGACCGACACCGCCATGGTCTTCGGGGCTCAAGGGCTGGACGTCCCGCCTGGTTGCCTGATCGTGGTGGGGGTGGAGGGCGACGCGGACGTGGTGCAGTTCACTTCCCGCCACTTCCTGCAGCGACTGATAGCCGGGGGAGCCCGGGACCTGGGACCCGAGCCCGGCGAACACTGGCGCGCTCACCGCTACGACATCTCTTACCGGTTCGCCGAGTACATGCGCCCCGGCGGTGCGTTCGGCGACGCCGTCATGCTCGACACGATGGAGGTCGCGGCGCTGTGGTCACGGCTCGCCGACGTGTACGACCGGATCCGCGCCGCACTGTCCGTTCACGCTGACCTGGTCCTGGCCCACGTCAGCCACATCTACCCGGAGGGGGCATCGATCTACTTCACGTTCGGTGCCGCAGGCCAGGGTGACGAGGAAGCGGTCGCCGCCCGCTACGACGCCGCCTGGGACGCAGGACAGACCGCCGCGCTGCGCACCGGGGCGACGATCACCCACCACCACGGCGTGGGACGGCTACGGGTTCCGTGGTTGGCTGAAGAACTCGGCCCCGGCGGACTGGACGTCCTGACGCGCGTGAAGCGCGCGCTGGATCCGATCGGCATCTTGAACCCGGGCACGTTGGGGCTGACGGAGGAGCGGCGGTGATCGAACCGCTCGAAGCCGTCGCCGACGAAGCCATCCACGGCAGCTACTGCCCGAAGATGTGCAACTTCTCGTGCCCGGTGCTGACCGCAACCGGAGATGAGCGCGCCGCGCCGTGGGCGCTGCACACGGTCGTCGCCGGGATCGCGACCGGGGACCGCACCGCCGACGTGGTCGCGTACGACGACCTGTACGGGTGCACTGGGTGCCACGCCTGCCAGGTCGCGTGCCTGTACGACCTCGATGTCCCCGCCGAGGTCCGGGCCGCTCGCGCCGAGGTGATCGCCGCCGGGGCGGAGGCGCCGGCCGTGACGGCCGCGGCGCGACACGTGCGCGCGGGACGGTCACCGTACGGCGACGTCCCTGCGGCCCTCCCTGCCAGTCGGACCGACGCGGACGTCGCGGTGATCGCCGGTTGCCGCGACGAACCACCCACGCTGCAGGCCATCGACCAGCTCCTGGCCGCCGCAGGTGTGGCCGCCAGCTGGGTGCGTCCGTCGGGGTGCTGCGGCGCGACACCGGCGGATCTGGGCGACGCCGCCACCGCCGACGCGTGCAGCGAGCAGCTCGCCGCGCGACTCCGCGACGCGCCCCCCACCGTTCTGGCCACCGACCCGCACTGCCTGCCGGCGCTACGTGCCGTTGCGGGGGAGCGCACGGTGCGTGACGTGTGCTCGGAGCTGGCTGGCCATGCCCACCGAGGCGGCCTGCGGTTGCGTGGGCTGGGTGCGGTCACCTACCACGACCCCTGCGTCCTGGCCCGCGACGAAGGCGTCACCGAGCCGCCGCGCACGCTCCTGGCGGCTGCCGGGGCCGATGTGATCGAGCCTCCCGGTGCCGCCCGGGCCACCGCCTGCAGCGGTGCGGGTCTGGCCCTCGAGCTGGTCGCCCCCGACGCGGCTGGGGCGGTCGCCCGCCGCCGCACAGCGCAGCTCGCCGACGATCACCCGGTGGTGACCGCCTGCGCCCGGGCCCGCCGGCTGCTGGCCGCGGCTGGGCTGGCCGTCCGTGACCTGTTCGTCGTCCTCGCCGATCACGTCGACGCGGAGGAGCCGCGGTGACCAGCCCCTACGGGCAGATGCTGCTGATCGCCAACCCGGTCGCCGGCCGTGGCCGAGACGCGGTCGTGCCGCGGCTGCAGCAAGCGCTGGTTCAACGGGGCCTGGACCACCGTGTGGTCACCACCGAGGGTCCGGGCCACGCCGCGGCGCTGGCCCGTCACGCGGTCGAGGAAGACGGCGTGCGGTTCGTGGTCGCCGTCGGCGGCGACGGCACCGTGCACGAGGTCGTCAACGGGCTCGTCGACCCCGACACCGGGCCCAGAGCCCCCGACGTGGTGTTCGGGGTGGTCCCGGCCGGGTCGGGGAGCGACTTCGTGCGGACGTTCGGCCTGGACCGCAGCCCCGAGCGTCTCGCCCGTCACCTGGATGGTGACCAGGTGTACCCCATCGACGTCGGCCGGGCGCGCCTGACGAACCGCCAGGGCCACGAACGCGCTGTGTGCTTCGCCAACATCGCTGAGGCCGGGTACGGCGGCGTGGTGGTCGAGCGTGCCAACCGCCTGCCGCGGTTCCTGGGCCGGGGCCGCTACCTGGTCGGGATATTCGCGGCGATCCGCCGGTTCGACCTCCAGGACATCCGCGTGGTGCTCGACCACACCGAGGTGACCGGTCGCTACTCGAACGTGGTGGTGGCCAACTGCCAGTTCTTCGGCGGGAACCTCAAGGTCGCCCCGCGGGCCCTGCCCGACGACGGGCGGTTCAACGTCCAGCTGTTCCGCGGAACCCCGCGCGACGTGTTCCTGCTCACGCCGCGGATCCGCAAGGGCGAGCACCTCCCGCACCCGGAGATCCAGGAGTACCAGTCCTCACGCGTGGAGGTGCACAGCGACACCCCCGTCTTGGTCGAGGCCGACGGCGAGGTCCTGGGCACGACCGACGCCGTGTTCGATCTGCTCCCGAGGGCGCTGGCACTGAAGATCTGAAGGGGGCGGCCGACGACCTCGGATGCCGGCCCGTCAGGCGGTCTGCCCCGCCTCCGCGGGCGCATCCAGCCAGGCCTTGTCGACCGGGACGATCCCGCGTTCGCGCTCGACCGCTGCGATGTACGACTGCAGCTCCGCGTCGCACCGCTCGCCGTTCCAGCCGCGTTCCTGGCCGAACGCTCGTACCGCCCACCGGGCCGCATCACCGCCAGCGGCGCGATCACGGAGCGAGACCCGCAGTCGGCGCTGCAGGACATCGTCGAGGGTGCGCGCGAGCTCCCGCTGCGCCGCCCAGCGCACCTCACCCCTCAGGTAGGGCAGGTGCGGCAGCAGCCGATCGCTCTCGCCGTGCTCGACGCAGAACACCGCGACTGCCGCGGCTTCCGTGCCGTGACGGTGCAGCAACGATCCGGCCAGGAACGGGTCGACGTCGAGGATCTTGCACACCTCCTGTAGACCCGCGAGGGCGTCATCGACCCGCTCGCGCAGACCGATCGGGAGCCGGTCGGTGATGCACTCAGCCTTGGCTCCTCCGGCCGCGACGATCCGATCGACGACGTCCTCAGCCATCTTGCGGAACGTGGTCAGCTTCCCCCCCGTGACCGTGATCAGCCCCGCCGGTTCCTCGAAGATGGCGTGCCGGCGCGACAGGTCCGCCGAGGCGGCGGTCTCGGCCCGGCCACGGAGCAGTGGCCGCAAGCCCGCCCACGCCCCCAGCGTGTCCGCGAGCGTGAGGTTGGTCCCGAACGACCAGTTCACCGCGTGCAGCAGGTACCCGGCGTGTGGCGCGCTCACCGTCGGCGCGTCGATGTCGCCGACGTAACTCTCGTCGGTGGTCCCGACGATGACCTGATCACCCCACGGGATCACGAAGATCCGGCGACCGTCGTCCGCGGCCGACGGGATCAGCGCCGCGTCGCGGACCCGCACCACCTGCCGTGGGAAGGTGAGGTGGATCCCCACCGACGGGGTCAGCAGCGGCCGCTCCTCATCCCGGGTCATGTCACGGACCCGATCGGCCCAGACGCCGGTCGCGGAGACGACCCAGCGGGCGGTGACGTCGAGCTCGTCGCCGGTGAGCCGGTCGCGGATGGTCGCCCCGACGACGCGATCGCCGAAACGCAGGAACCCGACGGCCTCGGCGTGGTTGACGACCAGCGCACCGAGCCGCCGGGCTGTCTGGATCACCGCCAGGGTCAGACGGGCGTCGTCGGTCTGGCAGTCGTAGTAACGGAAGCCGCCCAGACCGATGCCGTTGACCAGACCGGGGACGGAGGTCAACAGATCGGCGATATCCAGTGCCCGGTGGCTGCGGACGTTGCGGCCGAACGCCATCGCGTCGTAGATCGTCAGGCCAGCGCGCATCAGCCACCGGTCGGTGCGGTCGGCGACGGGGATGGCGAACCCGAGCGGGCGGACCAGGTGCGGGGCGATCTGGCGCAGGAGGTTGCGTTCGCGGACGGCTTCGTGCACCAGGCCGAACTCACGTTGCTCGAGGTAGCGCAAGCCGCCGTGGACCAGCTTCGAAGATCTCGACGAGGTCCCCGACGCCAGGTCGGCGCGCTCGACCAACGCGACGGTCAGTCCACGCGAGACGGCGTCCAACGCGATCCCCGCACCGGTGATGCCGCCGCCGATGATCAGCACGTCCAGCGGGCTGCCGGCCGCGCGGTCGAGTGCGTCCTCGCGATCGACCAGCGGCTCGACCGGGGGGAGAGGGCCGGCGGGGCGGCCTGCGGGGGGCATCGCGTGCCTCCTCGGTCGCAGCCGCACCCCCCGGGAGACTAGCAGCCGCGGATCGCCGCTTCCGTACGATGCCGGGCGGATCGAAGTCGGGAGCGACCCTGTGAGCGACGCTCCGCAGGAGCGGCGCGAGAGGAGCTGTCTTAGGTCTCCTAAGACTGCGACGGAGGTGTCCCTGTGAGCGACCACGCCGAGCGCCTGGTCCGCGCCCGCGCGGTCCTGCGCGCCCGTGGCCTCGACGCCTTCCTGGCAGGGCCATCCGCGGACCTGTTCTGGCTGGCCGGCTACCGCGCCCCGGCGCTGGAGCGACTGACCATGCTGGTGGTCCCGGCCGAGGGTGACGCGACCCTGATCGTCCCCGAACTCGAAGCGCCCCGCGCGGCAGCGAGCCCGGCGCCCGATGTCGCCGAGCTTGTCACGTGGGCGGAGTCGGGCGACCCGGTCGGCGAGGTCCGCTCGTCGCTGGCGCGCGCCGGGGTCCCCGGCGACGCGGTGCTGGCCGTGCAGGACCGGTTGTGCAGCATGTTCCTGCTGCAGCTGCAGGACGCGCTGCCTGCGGCCCGGTGGCGGACAGGCAGGGACGTCAGCCGCGACCTCCGCCTGCGCAAGACCCCCGCAGAGGTGGAGCTGCTCCGCGCCGCAGCGGCCGCGATCGACCGGGTCCACGCGCGTGTCCCCCAGTTCCTCCGTCCCGGTCGCACCGAGGCGCAGGTCGGGCGTGACATCGCCGAAGCGATCCTCGAGGAGCACGACCAGGTCAACTTCGTGATCGTCGCGTCGGGACCCAACGGCGCGAGCCCCCACCACGAGACCGCAGACCGCGTGCTACAGGACGGTGACGCGATCGTGGTCGACATCGGCGGCACCCGCGCCGGCTACTGCTCGGACATGACCCGCGACTACGTGCTGGGACGCGTCCCGGACGGGTACGCGGAGCTGCATGCGGTCTTGGAAGAGGCGCAGCGTGCCGGCGTCGACGCCATCCGAGCAGGTGTGGCGGCGGAGAACATCGACCGGACGTGCCGCTCGATCATCGCGGCGGGCGGGTACGGGGAGCTGTTCACCCACCGCACCGGCCACGGCATCGGCGTCGAGGAGCACGAGGACCCCTACCTGGTCGCCGGGAACGACGAGCCACTCGAGCCGGGGATGGCATTCTCGGTGGAGCCGGGGATCTACGTCCCCGGCCGGTACGGGGCGCGGATCGAGGACATCGTGGTCGTCACCGAGTCCGGGGCTGAGCGGCTGAACCGACTCGACCGCGGCATCGTCGAGGTGGGGGGGTGACCGGCTCACCCGACCGGGGAGCGTCCGTGCACGTGCGGCGCGCCCGCATCGAGGAGATCCGTCCGCTGGCCGAGGCGTACCGCGACGAGTCGTCGCGCGACACCGCGCCGTCGGAGCCGCCGCAGCCTGCCGGGGGGATCTTCTGGATCGCCGAGGAACCGGACGGCGGCGAGCCGCTCGGGTACGCCGGTGGGACGCTCCGTCCGGGCGGGCTGACGATCGGCCCTGTCTACGTCCGGCCGGCGTCCCGCCGGCGGCGGATCGGTGTCCAACTGCTCGGTGAGGTCCAGCGCTGGGCCGCGCGGACCCGCATCCCCGTCGTCGAGGTATCCGTCGCGGTCGAGAACGACGAGGGACGCGCCTTCCTCGAGGCGTGTGGGTACATGCCGCGACGGATCCTGTTCTCGCCCACGCCCGAAGCTCGCCCTGACGCACCAGCCGTCGTGGCAGACACGCGGTGAACGGCGACCACGACATCGACCGCAAGGCACGGCGCGCCTGGCGCATCGCCGGGTACGGCACCCTGGTGGTGGGCAGCGGCCTGGCTGCCGCCGGTGCCGCGGGGGGCGCGTCCGGCGAGACCGGGATGGTGCTGTTCCTGCTCGGCGCGCTCGTCACGTGCGGCGCGGGGACGCTGTACGCGATCGTGAGCGGGGCGGTGGACCAGATCCGCGACCAGCCGGTCGGACGCGCCCGGGTCCGCGCCGCCGTCGCGCTGGGCGCCCTGACGATGTTGCTGCCGTTGCTGCTGGTCGGTGCGGCGCGCTGACTGCGGTCCGAGGGTGCGTCACTGTTGCCGGCCCACGTGACCGGGCTTGGAGGCCGCGATGAGGAGACGTTGGTAGCCTCGGCCTCGCCCGTGGTCGGAGAACGTTGACGCTGAGCGACGCGATCGGCGTGTCCCGCTCGAGCGAGCCTGCGGGGGTGCTGCCGCGGGACGCGTGGCGGCTGGACAACCATCCTGACCTCCGCCCCGGCGAAGCCCGGCTGGACGTCGAGATGCTCCGGCTCCCCGCCGGCCTGCTCGCCTACTTCCGCGACACCGTGGCAGACGAGCCCGGTGCCCGCCGGGCCGCGCTCCTCGAGACGGTCGCGGAGCGTGGCAAGCTGCAGGCACCGCACGCCGGGAGCGACGGGAGCGTGGTCGGACGTGTGGCGGCCAGCGCCGATCATCCGTCCGGTGTCGCGCCGGGGCGTCGGGCGCTCGCGGCGGCCACGCTAGGAAGCGTCCCGTTGTGGCTGCGTCACATCGCCGCCTGGGACGGGGCGTCACCCATCGTGCCCGCCACCGGCCACGCGATCGTGCTCCCGACCACACCGCTGGCGGTGGTCCGCGACGACCTCGACACCGTGGTCGCTGTGAGCGCCGCGGAGACCGCCCCGGTGGTCGCTGCCCTGCGCCGGTTGGCCGTCGCCGGTGGCCGTGTCGCCCTGCTGGGTGGGACGGGCGGGGCCGGGGCGGTGGCAGGGGTCGCCGCCCGAGAGGGTGGGGCGAGGTCGGTGGCGGTGACCGTCGCGACTCTCCGCGACGCTCGCCTCATCGAGCACGTCGGGGCTGCCACGCCGGTGGTGTGTGACCCCAGCGACGCGGTGGAGGCAACGCGGTCGCTGCGCGTGGTCCTCGGTGGACCCGCCGACGTCGCCGTGGCCGCTGCTGGCGCGGTGGCGGCCGCGGCGCTCACCGTCCGGGACGGCGGCACCGTGGTCGTCGCCCCCTCCAACGACACGGTCGCCGAGGTCGCAGCGTCCGTACGTGCCGTCGGTCGCGACATCCAGCTGCTGCTCGCCGGCGGGCACGTCGCCGGAGAGGTGGCGCTCACCCTCGACCTGGTGGCGGAGTACCCGCGGCTGAGGGCCGTCATCGCCGGGCACACCGGGACCGGGACCGATCCCACGCTCGACGCGGCCCGCGAGAGACGGCCGTGACCGCAGCTCCGCGCGGCACCCTCCTCGTCGCCGACCGGGTCGTCACGCTGGGCCATGGCCGCACGGAGGCACGTGCCGCTCTGGTCCGCGGCAAGCGGGTGGTGTGGGTGGGAGACGATCCGGCTGCGGCGCCGCCGCACGCTGCCCGGTTGGAGCTGCCGGGATGCACGTTCGGCCCGGCGTTCGTCGACGCGCACGCGCACCTGACGATGACCGGCCTGTCGCTGGGCGGGCTCGACCTGGCGCAGGTCGCCAGCGGCGCGGAGCTGCTGAACACGGTGGCGACGTACGCGCAGGTGCACACCGGCCGGGTCCTGTGGGGGCACGGCTACGACGACCACGACTTCCCCGACGCGCTGCCGTCCGCTGACCAGCTCGCGGACGTCACCCCCCACTGCGCGGTGTACCTGACCAGAACCGATCGCCACTCCTGCTTGGTCGACCGCCACACGCTGGCCGCCGCGCCGCTGGCCCGGGCCGCCGGGGTCGAGCGCGATCCGGAGGGCCGTCCCACCGGGGTGCTCCGCCGCGAGGCGCACCGCATCGCGCGCCGGTGGGCGCTGGGTGCGATGGCCGAAGGCGACCTCACCGCTGCCCGAGAGACCGCAGCGCAGCACGCGGCGTCGTTGGGCATCGGCTGCGTTCACGAGATGGGCGGCCCGGACATCATGGGGACCGGCGATTTCGACGCATGGATCAACGACCGCTGGCCGGTCGAGGTGATCGGGTACTGGGGCGACCTCGATCTCACGTTCATCGCCGAGCGCGAGCTGCGCCAGGCCGGCGGGGACCTGTTCCTCGACGGGTCGCTGGGATCGCACACCGCGGCGTTGGAGGCCCCGTACGCCGACGTGCCCTCGGACAGCGGCCGGCTGTTCCACTCCGACGACGAACTGGTCGAATCGTTCCGGGACGCGACCCGGTCGGGGGTCCAGGTCGGCGTGCACGCCATCGGCGATGCCGCGATCCGTCAGGCGGTGCGCTGCTGGCAGGCGGTCAACGCCGAGCTCCCCGACTACCTGCACGGCGAGATCCGCCGCCTCCGCCACCGGCTCGAGCACGCCGAGGTCCTCCCCCCCGACCTGCTGGCCGCGGTCGCGGAGCTGGGTTTGGTTGCCAGCGTTCAGCCGGCTTTCGAGGCGACCTGGGGTGGCCCCGGTGGGATGTACGAGCGTCGCCTGGACCCCACAAGACGCGGGTGGATGAACCCCTACCGTGCGCTGGCGGACCTGGGTGTCCCGCTGGCGTTCGGCTCCGACGCCAACGTGACCCCCATGGACCCCTGGGGTGGCGTCTACGCGGCCGAGCATCGCCACCACCGTCGGCACGAGCTGTCGCGACTCGAGGCCGTCAGCGCCAGCTGCCTGGGTGGCCGTTTCGCCGCCCGCCAGGACCGCGTCTCGGGCGTGGTCCGGGCGGGGATGCGCGCCGACCTGGCCGCGTGGGAGGGCGATCCGTTCGAAGCCGACGATCCGCGCGGCGCCCGGTGCGTGCTCACGATCGTGCGTGGACGAGTCACGCACGGCGAGGCACCACTGCCGCGCTGGGACGACGAGCCCGGCGACACGCCGCTGGCGTCGTGACGATCAGGTGAGCATCGTCCAGGGGGGTGGCCGCCGTCCCAACGCAACCGGGCGGCCGTGCGGTGCGCGCTCCCCGGTGTCCACAGCGTCCAGACCCCCGGTGACCTGCGACGACGCCGCTCGTGGGGTCGGTGTCGCGCCGCCGAAGACGTCGGTCACAGCTCGCCGACCCGGCGAGTCTTGACGGGACATGAGGCGGCCAGCATCCTGCTCGCGTTGGTTCGTTCGGTTGCCCACCGGGGGCGGACGCGACGGAGCGGGGGGACCGGGGGTTTGCGCAGCGGAACGGTCGCGAGCGACCAGTCAGCGCCGGCCCAGGCCGACCCGGCCGCCGTGGGGACCGCCACGAACGCACGTCGCGTCCCGGCGGCATGCGCGAAGGACCGACGACCTAGCGCAGCGGGCTTAGTAGACAACGCCGGTGGGGCACCGCTACCCGCCTGAGCGGCACCAACGGCACGCTGCGCGCACCGTTGAAGGCCCCGGGGCGACCCGGGGCCTTCGGCGTCGGACGGGGAACAGCGACCACCGCGCGGACGTTGCCTGCCGTGCACAGGGCTGGTACGACAGCCGCCACCAACGAGGAGAACCCTCCGTGGGACGCAAGGTCAGCCCGACCGGGACGGTCGACGACTTCCACCTCGCCGACGATCTCGACGACGACGTGCGCGACGACGAGTTCCTCGATGCCGACGACCACCTCGACGACGATCTACTCGCCGAGGACGACGACGTTGAGGACGACGACGTCCTGAACGAAGAAGACGGCGACGTCCTGGTCGAGGATGACGCCACCGAGGACGTCCTGGTCGACAACGACACCACCGAGGACGTCGAGGTCTCGCTCGCCACGGTCGACGAGGACGAGGATGACGATGAGGACGCCGATCCGGACGTCCTCGTCCGCGTCGTCGAGGACGACGAGGAAGACGAGCAGGATGTCGACGGTCTCCGCGAGGGAGAGTTCATCTGCAACTCCTGCTACCTGGTCAAAGGACCGACCCAGCTCGCCGACGCCAAGAGGATGATCTGCCGCGACTGCGTGTAGCCGCAGCGCTCGTCCTCGCGGTCGCGGCCGGCGTGGCAGGTTGGGCGGCCCACCCACCCGTCGCCGCCTGGCCGGCCTCGTTGTTGGTCGTGCCCCTGGTGCTGGCGGCCGTGGACCTGGCGGCGACGACCCGTCGTCCGCTGCTGCCCGCCGCCGTCGGTGGCGTGGCGGGGCTCGTCACGTTCCTCCCGATGCTCGACTGGATCATCGCTCCGGCTGGGTACGTGGGCTGGATCCTGCTGACGGCGACCCAGTCGGCCTGGTACGCGCTCGTCGCCGACCAGCTGCGCCGGTGGACGCGGAGCGTGTGGGTGCTGGTCCTCGCGCCACTGCTGTGGACCGCGATGGAGGCGTGGCGCGCCGTCTTCCCGTCGAGCGGCTTCGGCTGGGGCGATCTGGCGTACGCGCACGTCCATGGCTCACCGCTGCTGGGTGTCGCCAGGATCGTCGGCGGCTACGGGTTGACGTTCCTGACAGCCCTGATCGGCGCGGGACTGTGGCTGGC
>JALYHG010000023.1 GCA_030776725.1 Actinomycetota bacterium | reverse complement strand
TGGCGCAACTGCCACAGTCGGCGGCGGTCCTTGTTGCGCGAAGTACCGCAGTCGGTTACTCGGGCATGGGAGAGCCTGTGCGAGGCGTACGGTCCTACGTCGAGCGCGTGGTGTTCTCCCGCTTGTCGACCGCCGTGGTCGCTGGTGCTGCAGGCTTCGAAGTCGAGAACCTGCGCCACGGGTGGGAACCCTTCCTCGACGGCGATCCCGTGGACGTCGCGGTATCCCCGCTGTTCGGCGGCGGACAGAACCACGAGACGTAGGTCGGGCTCGAGGAGTTCATCCGCTGAGATCAGAACCGGCACTCACGGGGCCGGTTAGGTCCGGCCCCAGGTCTGTACGAGCGTGAAGGTAAGGCCCCATCGTCGGGGATCGGCGAGTTCCCGCTCGGCGTCCGCAAGTAGCCGATCGAGGTCGTCTGCGTTGACGAACGAGCGCAGCAGTCCGTCGAGCGCGGTGGCGAACACGAGTGGGAGACGTAGGTAGGGGTGGCCTGGCGGGAGCGACTGCACCTCGGCCCGGACGTGCGGCTCGATGTCAGCGTCGTGGAAGACGACGAGCTGCGTGGTCGCACAGTCGGGGTCTCCCCCAGCTCTGCGGAACGCTTCGCTCAGCAGAGGGATCAACCCTTTGACCTCGTCGCCGTGGCGCAGCGACGAGGCTAGAGCCGGTGCGGGAGGAAGGAAGGTCCACGACCGCGGGTCGAGCTCCTCCAGCGCGATCACCCCGCCAGGGCGGGCGAGGCGGCGGTGGGCTGCCATCTGCTCCGGTCCGCGACCGAGCGGGCCGATCATGAACCGGGCGTGCACGAGGTCGAAGGACGAAGGTTCGAGTTCGCTGGCGAACACGTCGTCAGTCACCAAGGTGACGTTGCTCAAATTCTCGGCGTCCACGAACGACTTGGCGGCGGCGAGCATCGACTCGTCGACGTCGGTGCCGACGACCTCACCGTCGGGACCGACCCACTCGCTGAGCAGCCGCAGCCATCCCATCGCCCCACAGCCGACGTCGACGACCCGTGCGCCCTGCCCGTCGCCGATCTGGTCGAGCAGTCGCCGGCCGGCGGGTTCCCATACCCGCGATTGGAGCTGCAGACGCTCCAGTTCCGTGTCCTGGCCGGCCAACAGGTACGTGTCGGTCATGTCCTGTCCGTTCACTCGGGTGCACCGCTGCTCCACGGCAACCACAATCTGCGTGCCGGCGATCGCAGGCTGATCGCAGCCAGGCGCAGGAGCCTGCGATCCGGCTGCGACAAGCTATGGCCACCATGGCCCTCGTCCGACCGAGGAGACGACTCATGGCCGAGCAGATCAAGACTCTCGTGAGCAGGCTGGTCGAGGAGGTGTGGAACCGGGGCGACTACGGGGTCGTCGACGAGCTCATCGCCGACGACTACGTCGGGCATCCGTCCGAGGTCCGCGGCACGGAGGGCTACAGACAGTTCTTCATGGCGTTGCGCCGGGCGTTTCCCGACCTCGAGTTCACGATCGACGACCAGGTCGCCGACGGGGACAAGGTGGTCGTCCGCTGGACGGCGCGCGGAACCCACGACGGCGAGTACTTCGGCATCTCGCCCACCGGCCGGGCCGGCGTCATCACCGGGATCGAGGTGCTGCAGTTCGCCGACGGCAAGGCCACCGCGTGCTGGGGGGAGGTGGACCAGCTTGGTCTGCTTCAGCAGCTGGGAGTTCTGTCCCTGCCTGCCCCGACGACGTGAGCGATCCGGTGCGAGATGGCTCGTTAGCCGCGACGTAGGGTTACGAGCCGGGGCCAAGGGAGCGCGGTGGAGTTCCGGATCCTGGGCCCGCTGGAGGCGGTGGCCGACGGCGAGGCGCTCGAGATGGGTACGCCCCGGCAGCGCGCGCTGCTGGCGTTGCTCCTGGTCCGGGCAGGCCAGACCGTCTCCACCGACCGCCTCGCCGATGACCTGTGGGATGGTGCGCCGCCGGAGACCGCGCGCCACAGCCTGCAGACCTACGTGCACCGGCTCCGGCGGGCACTGGGCGCTGAGGCGTGGCGCCTCGAGACCCGTCCGCCCGGCTACCAGCTCAAAGTGTCCGTCGACGAGCTAGATGCCCTGCGTTTCGAGCAGCTGGCCGCCGACGGGCACCGTGCCCTAGTGCGCGGGGACACCGAGGCCGCTTTCGACCTCCTCACAACGTCGCTCGATCTGTGGCGCGGGACGGTGCTGGCTGACCTGAACGACGTCTCCGCCCTCGAACCGGAACGCGCACGGCTAGACGGGCTACGACTGACCGCAGTGGAGGAACGCATCGAGGCGGATCTCCAGCTGGGGCGGCACGTCGCGCTGGCCGAGGAGATCACGGCCCTGCTGGACGAGCACCCCTACCGGGAGCGGCTATGGGGTCAGCTGATGCTGGCGCTGTATCGGACCGGCCGGCAGGGCGATGCCGTGCGGACGTTCCGACAGGCGCAGGAAGTCCTGGCCGAGGAACTCGGGCTGGACCCCAGCCCGTGGCTGTCGCGGCTGCATGAGCGGATCCTGCTGCAGGACCCGGACCTGGAGGCTCCCGCGGCCGAACATGGGGCACGACCCGACACTCCGCGAACCCTGCCGACACCGCGCGACACCTTCGTCGGCCGGCGGCGGGAACGGGCCGAACTCGACGGGCTTGTCCGGACGCGTCGGCTGGTCACGGTCACCGGCCCGCCGGGCTGCGGCAAGACGCGCCTGGCCGTCGAACTAGGCCTCGACCTGCTCGACGACTTTCCGCACGGCGTCTTCCTCGTCCCCCTGGCGGAGATCGAGGGTCCCGACCGGATCGCTGTGGCGATCGCGGGTGCGCTGGGACTGGCGACGGGCGACCGACCCGCGTCTGAGGCCCTGGAGGAATACCTCCGATCGCGACGGTTGCTGCTGCTCCTGGACAACTTCGAGCACGTGCTGGCCGGCGCTCCGGTGGTCGCGCAACTGCTCGACGCCGCTCCGCAGCTGAGGGTGCTCGCGACAAGTCGCGCACCGCTGCGGCTGTCCGGCGAGCAGCAGTACCCGCTGGCGTCCCTGCCGGTGCCGGACGCCGACGAAGCGCAGCACCCGGCCGCCAACGACGCGGTGACGCTGTTCGCCGACCGTGCAGGTGCGGTCGATCCCCGGTTCGTTCTCGACGGCGGCACGGCCCCGGTCGTGGCGCAGGTCGTGGGACGCCTCGACGGGCTTCCCCTAGCGATCGAGCTGGCAGCCGCCCGCCTGCGCCTGTTCCCTCTCGACGAGCTCCACCGGCG
>JALYHG010000022.1 GCA_030776725.1 Actinomycetota bacterium | reverse complement strand
CCGTCGATGCGACTCGTCGATCACGTCGACGCAGCCACGCCCCGACGGCACGTCGACGCACGTCGCGGGGGGGCCGCCCCCACACCCCGCGGCGACCACGGCGGCGATGGTCGCCGCGGTCAGCAGTGCGCGTCGTCCCATCAGGTTGCTCTCGCCGTGCGACCGAGGGTGACGGGCGATGGCTCGCCGACGGGGACAACGCCTGCGACGCGGGCGTGTTCCCATCCCCGCTCGCGGGAGCGGTCGGTCTCGGTGGTCGGGCGCCGGCTCAGGCGGGGACGGGGTCGCGCTCGGCGGTGCGATCCTTCTCGCGGTCCTTCCCGCGCTGCTCCACCCGGTCGAGCCCGAACAGGCAGGCGCCGAACAGCACCGCGGCGATCCCAGTCCAAACCGCCGACGGGAACCAGATCGCCCCGGGGTCCTTGAAGGCGTAGAAGTTCGCCTCTTCGACGACGAACTCCTGGGGATCGGATGAACCCCCCGGCGTCACGTAGCTGGCGACGATCTGGAGCTTGGCACCAGCCACCCGCAGGCCGCGGTCACGGGTGACGAGGATCTCGGGCTCATCAGGGTCGTCCTCGCGCGGCTTGACCCGGGCGCTCAGGAACGGCGACGCCGGCTCGAGGCCCTCGACCTGCGACGGGTCGGGGATCTTGTCGTTGATCGCCCGCCGACGTTGCTGGCCCAGCATCGGGGTGCCGGACTGGCTGGTCGGGAAGTACACCGACAGCATGCGGTCCACGGCGGTGGACAGGTCGCCGATGAGCTGGTCGTAACGGGGATCGCTCTCCAGCTCCTCCTGCGGGGCGTTCGCCATGCCGACGAACTCAGCCGGGGTCTGGAACGCTTCGAGGTCGTTGGTGACCTGGAAGTACTCCGCTCGCTCGGATCCCGGTTCCATCGGGAACCACTTGCCCTGGTAGTGATCGACGGACTGCCCCGGGAAGTACGTCAAGCCGGTCGCGATCGGCGTTCCCGGCGCGCCGAACCACCAGAACACCCCGATGGCCGCCGCGAACGCGAAGAACGCGGTGCCGTAGATCAGGCCACCCTTCTTCCAGCCGTAGTTCGACCACAGCAGCAGGAACACGCTGCCCGCGAAGAAGATGAACCCGATGATCGGGACGAGCGTCGAGGCGATGTGGGTGGGCGGGATCCCCTCCTCGGTGGCCAGCAGAAGCAGGTCAGGCATGGGTTCCTCCGGCTCAGGACGCCCGCTGTTGGATGCTCTCGAGGTAGTCCACCAGCCGCGTGATCGCATCCTCGGTGAGCGCACCTCGCCATGCCGGCATCGGGGGCAGGCCGCCCGGCACCCGCCGCCCCTCCTCGATCGTGTGCCGGACCAGCTCGCGCGCGGCACGGTCGTTCTCCGGCGTCCCGTCGGCGCCGTACCGGGCGAACTCGTGGATCAGCTCGGGGGCGGGCGCGGGACCGTTGGCGCGCTGCCCCGATCCACCCTCGCCGTGGCAGCGGACGCAGTTGGCGTCGAAGATCTCAGCACCGCTGGCCCCGCGGAACGCCTGAGGCTGGTCGACCTCGTCGACCTGGATGGACAGCAGGTAGGCCACGATCGATTCGATCTGCTGGTCGTTCATGGCACCCCCGTACGCCGCGCTCCACGCGGGCATCGGCGTGCCGGCCCGACCGCGACGGATGGTCTCGAGCATGAACTCCTCGACGTCGTCGACGTTGGGGTTGTCCTCGTACCGGGCGACGAAGGTGTTCAGCGCCGGCGCCGGCCACGACGCCTCGAGTCCCGATCCGGGCGGAGGCTGGGCGCTCCCGCCGCTGGCGTCGCTGCCATGGCACTGGGCGCACGCCTCGGCGAACTCCAAGCGGCCGTGCTCGAGGTCACGCTCGTAGAAGACGTCCTTCCACTCGTTGATGCGGGTGGGCTCCAGCAGCCAGTACACCGGGAGGAACAGCGCCATGAACAGCGTCAGCGCGACCCCCCACGACATCGCCCGCTCCAGGCCGGTGCTCTCCAGTTCCTCGTCGGAGTGGTAGGGGCGCATCGACAGGGGGATGTCGCCG
The DNA here is from genome assembly GCA_030776725.1 of Actinomycetota bacterium. NCBI lineage: Bacteria > Bacillati > Actinomycetota > Actinomycetota bacterium. The sequence continues at coordinate 27,069 of JALYHG010000022.1, read as the reverse complement.
ACGCGTCGGGGTCCGCGGCGCCGGCCAGGTCCGACCACGAAGTACGCCGCCGCGAAGCCCGCCAGCGCCACGAGCAGCACGATGACGGCGATGTCCCTTGCTTCCATGGTGCCTCTCGGGTCGGTCGGACGTCGTCTTCAGATGTCGATGCAGTGCGGGCCCTCGGGCTCCTGCTGCAGGACGTTGGCGGTCCGGGCAGGGCCGGTCACCACGATCCCGGTGTTGGCGACGAAGTTGCCGTCGTCGTCGATCTCGCTGGGGAACCGATCCAGGCCCCGCGGTGCCGGCCCACCGGTCCACTCGCCCAGCCGGTTGTACTTCGACCCGTGGCAGGGGCACTCGAACCACTGCGACGACTGGCACCACGGCACCCGGCAGCCCAGGTGCACGCACTTCTGGTACAGCGCCATCAGCCCCACGCCGCCGTCGGTGATGACGTGGTCTTCGCCGTAGGCTTCCTCGGCGCCGGGGATGTTGGGGTCCCAGGTCACCACGTACAGACGACCTGCGGGGTACTCGAACGGGGCGTTCTCCGACTGGATGTCGCTGAGCAGCTCATCGACCGACCCCACTGTGATCTGCGCCCCGAAGCCCTCGCCCAGGTTGGGCCACAGGAACCCCAGCGACGCGGCACCGAACGCGCCCACCCCGCCGGCGGTGCCGGCGATCAGAGCCGTCCGCAGGAAATCGCGGCGCTTGATCGTGGGCAGGTTCCAGCCCTTGGTCTTAGCCATGTCGGCGCATCGCTCCTGTCGTGCCCACTACATCTCGAAGTACAGGCCGTCGAGCCAGGGCCAGACGAAGTTGAACCCGGGGCCGCGGAAGAACGAACCGAACATCACCAACCACGTCCACATCACCATGAAGAACGTGAAGGCCATGGCCGCGAACTTGCGGTACTCCGGGTGCATCGACGGGTTGCGGTCCAGGTAGGGGGTGGCGCCGAGCACGATCAGGCCGACGCCGGGGATCGTCACGCCGGCGATCATCGGGTGGAAGTAGCGCAGTAGCTCCTGCAACCCCAGGAAGTACCACGGTGCCTTGGAGGGGTTGGGCGTGAGGTTGGGGTTGGCCAGCGCGCGGAAGGTCGGATCGAGGAAGTAGCTCACCACGAGCAGCAGTGCGGACACGGCCAGCAGCGACACGAACTCGACCGCGAACAGGTGTGGCCAGGTGTAGACCTTGTCCTGCTGCTTGCTCTGCACCTGCTGGATGCCCTCGGGGGGGATCATCGCCAGCAGGCGGTGGGTGTGCTCCTCGCGCGTCTGGAGGTTCGGCCCGCCCCCGTCCGGTCCGAGCGCGGCTGCGACCCGTGCGGCCCGCTGCGCGGGAGTGAGCCGCCCAGCCGGCACCTCCTCGGTGGCGGTGGCGGCCTTGGTCGCCGGGACGCCCTCCGACCCGCCGCCGACGGCGGCTTCCGCGGGTTCGCTCCGCGCCGCGCCCTCGTCGGCCGCGCCGACCTCTTCACGAGCCTGCGCCTTGGCCTTGCGAACGGCCGCGGCCTTGGCCTTGGCGCGGGCGATCCGCTCGCTCTTGCCCTCCGCGATCAGCCGGTCGTAGGTCTCCTGGTCGATCTCGACCTGCTCGGACATCAAGCCTCCTTGGGGGGTGGGGCGGGAACCCGGGCGCTCACAGCGGGCCCGAGATGCCGCCGTCCTTGCGGATGCGCCAGAAGTGCACGGCCAGGAACAGGACGAGGATGAACGGCAGGAACAACACGTGGAGCACGTACCACCGCAGCAGCGTGTTCGGCCCGATCTCGACGCCGCCGAGGAGGACGAACTGCACCTGGCGGCCGAACACGGGCGTGTAGCCCATCATCGAGGTACCGACCTGGACCGCCCAGATCGCGAGCTGGTCCCACGGCAGCAGGTACCCGGTGAACGACAGCAGCAGCGTCAGCTGCAGGAGCATGATCCCCACCACCCAGTTGAACTCCCGGGGTGGTTTGTACGCCCCGTGGTAGAAGACCCTGGCCATGTGCAGGAACACCGTGAACACCATCAGGTGGGCGGCCCACCGGTGGAGGTTGCGCACCAACTGCCCGAACGTGACGTTCGCGATGATGTCGCGCATGTCCAGGTACGCCAGCTCCTGCCCGGGCCCGGCGGTCGGCCGGTAGAAGAACATCAGGAAGATGCCGGTGATCGTCAGGCCGATGAACAGGAAGAACGACAGGCCCCCGAGGCAGTACGTGTAGGTGAGCTTCAGGCCGTGACGCTTCACCTTGACCGGGTGCAGGTGGTACAGCACGTTGTTCATCGCCGCGAGCGCACGGTCACGCGACGTGTCCCGGTAGCCCCGCCGGTAGATCGAGCCCGGGCGGAACATCGACTTCCAGACAACGTTGTCCTGGATCCGGCCCTTGACGTCGTTCAGGTCCTTGGGCCGGCGCTCCTTGAGCCGCTCCCGCAGCTCACCGATCTTCGACACGCTGACGATCTCCTCGCGTCGGTCCTCGGTCGCCACGCCGACCGACCGGTGACCCGCGTCGGCGCGTCACCTGGCGCAGCGGTGGTGACCCATCTGCTAGTAGCCCTCGACCCTCCCGAGCCACAGAGCGTCGGACGGGCACCGCTCCACGCAGATCGCGCAGCGGGTGCACTCGGCGTCGTCGATGATGAACACCGCACCCGACGTGTCCGCCAGCGACTTGATCTCCGGGTTGGTGGCATCCCGGATGACCGCGGGGTCCATCATGTAGATGCACTCCCACGGGCACACGTCCTCGCAGGCGCGGCACAGGATGCACAGCTCGGCGGTCAACCCGATGTGGCGCTTCGGCTTGACCCGCTCCTGCAGCCACTGCGCGTCGACCGTGTCGACCGTGTAGTCGTCGAACATCAAGGGGTGTTCACCCCGGTCGGTCTTACCCACCCTGGCCCTCCTGCGTCGCGGCGGCACGCCTCCTGGACGGGAGGCTCGCCCTGCGGTGGTACCGCATCGTCGACGTCGCGGCCACTAGCGGTAGCCACCGGGCTCGCGTCGTTCCTCACCGGGAGCGAGCGGTTTGGGCAGGCGCTTCTGGATGGCGACCGCGGCCCACAACAACGCACCGATCGCGACCAGGTGCCAGCCGACCACGACCAGGTCGCGGAGCACCTGGTACAGGTCGGTGGCGACGTCGAGGTAGTTCCCGCCGCCGACGGGGATCCGCAGCGACGTGGGGATGATCCTGTCCTCGAGGATCTCCTTGTTGGAGTCGACGAAGTAGATCCACGCGGACGGCAGGATGCCGAAGACCCACCACAGCACGCCCATCCCGGCGATCGCTCCCATGGTGGCCGACACCCACTCGCGCTTCTGGTAGGTGACGTGGGCGACCGCCAGCGGCAGGCCGATGATGAACACTCCCCAGATCGCCACGATGACGAAGCCCCACCAGCCGTTGCCGACGTTGCTGGGGTCGCCGAACTCGTAGAGCGCGCGGAAGGCCTCCGGCAGCGCCCGGAAGAAATCGACGAACCAACTCAGGCTCAACCCGTCCTCGTCGTCGCCTGCGGGCCAGGGAGCCTACAGCGGCCCACTACGGCCAACAAACGACCGCTCCGCGCGCGCCTGCGCGCGACGGCAGCACGGTCGATCATCCGTCGACGTGACGCAGGTGCTGCGCGATCAACGCCCGCAGTTCGTGGGCCGTGAGCGGCCCGGCGTGACGGTGGACGATCCTGCCGTGGCGGTCGACGAGCACGGTGGTGGGCATGCCCCGAGCTTGCACGGCCCGGTAGAAGCTGCCGTCAGCGTCGACGACCTGTTCGTACGTCACGCCGGTCTGGCGGGCCAGCGTGCGGGCCTTGTCCAGATCGTCCTCCTTGTCGACGCCGACGAAGCGCACCTCGTCGCCGAGCTCGCGGTGGACGGCCTCAAGATCCGGCATCTCTTCGACGCAGAACGGGCACCAGGTGGCCCAGAAGTTGACCACGGCTGGCTCTCCGCGGAGCTCGGCGGTGTGCAGCTCGCCCTCCCCGTCCAGGCGCGGCAGGCTGGCGTCGGGGAGAGGCTGGCCAGCTTCGAGGGTGCCCAGCAGCGGCACCGACGCGGCATCCGACACCTGCGTCTGCGGGTCGTCGCCGCAACTCGTGATGGCCACAGCGAGCGCCAGGACGGAGAGGATCAACGACCGCACGCCACGCCAACGCGGCACCGCGGCCGACGGTTCCGGCCTCATCGCCCCACCACCTCCTCGGCGGCGTCCCTGGCCGCGTCGGCCACGGCCCGGACCGGTTCCCCGTCGTGCGCCAGCGACGGGAAGAGGATCTCGTACCCGGACGGGGGGAGGTACACGCCGCGACGCAGCATCGCGTGGAAGAACCGTGCGTAGGCCGCGTGGTCGGCCTCACGGGCGGTGGCGTCGTCGACGACGTGAGTGGGACCGAACGTCACGCCCGCCAGCGCCCCGACCTGTCCCACCGTCGCCACGACGCCGGCTGCGTCGAACGCCCGTTCGAGTCCGTCGACCAGTGCCGTGGCCACCGCGTGGAGCCGGGTGAACGCGGCGTCGTCGAGGAGACGCAGCTGCGCCAGGCCGGCCGCCACCGCGACCGGGTTCCCCGACAGCGTCCCCGCCTGGTACACGGGGCCTGCCGGGGCCAGTTCACCCATCACGTCGGCCCGGCCACCGAATGCCGCCAGCGGCAGGCCGCCGCCGATCGCCTTGCCCAGGACGGTCAGGTCCGGGACGACGCCCGCCCACCCCTGCGCCCCGCCCCGCCCCAGCCGGAAACCGGTGATCACCTCGTCGAAGATCAGGAGGGCACCCGCCTGGTCCGCACGGCCGCGGAGCGCCGCGAGGAAGCCGTCCACCGGGGGCACCAACCCCATGTTCGCGGCGATCGGTTCGCAGATGATCGCGGCGAGGTCGTCACCGGCCTGCTCCAGCGCCCGGTCGACGCCGTCCAGGTCGTTCCACGCAGCGACGACCGTGTCGCCGGCCGCACCGGGCGTGACACCGGGAGACCCGGGGACACCGAGGGTGGCGACACCAGACCCGGCCTGGGCCAGGAGCGCGTCGCTGTGGCCGTGGTAGTGGCCCGCGAACTTGATCACGACGGCGCGCCCGGTCGCAGCGCGTGCCAGCCGGACCGCGCTCATGGCCGCCTCGGTCCCCGACGAGACCAGCCGGACCTGCTCCACGGACGGCACGGCCGCGATCAGCTCCTCGGCGATCTCGACCTCCCCGCGGGTGGGTGCACCGAACGTCGAGCCGCGCCGCAGCGCCGCCGCGGCCGCGGCGACCACCTCCGGCTGGGCGTGCCCCAACGGGAGCGGCCCCCACGACTGCACCAGGTCGACGTAGCGGGCGCCGTCCTCGTCCCACACGTACGGGCCCACACCACGGGTCAGGAACGGCGGCGTCCCCCCGACGGACCCGAAGGCGCGCACGGGCGAGTTCACGCCCCCCGGGATCGCCCGCAGGGCGCGGGCGTACAGCTGCTCTGACCGCTCCATCGCCGGCGAGGCTAACCGGCGCGTTGGTGTCGGCACTGCGAGGTGCGCGCTACCGCTGGCAACGTGGCGTCACCTACCCTGCCGCCATCGCGACGTGGGAGGCCTGTCGGTGGTGGGGACCGCACGGGCGCTGTCGGCCGCGGTCGGTGCCGCCGTGGTCGGAGCCGCCGGTGCGGCCGGCTGGCGGTTCGCGGATCGCGTCCTGCAACCGCAACGCGCCCGCCGACCGGAGGACGACGCCGATCCGGAGGCGGCCGTGCGGGTGGTCGCGATCGACGACCACACCGTCACCCTCACCGGGCCGGCCGCGGGATGGCCCGGCCGGTGGGGGCTGTCGCTGTCACGCGGGTACGGGCAGGTCGGTCCCGGCGCGCCCGGCAACACCGACGGCGACGTGGTGCGCCCGTTCCGGCTGCTGACCGGCGATCCCAGCCCCGGAGATGGCGTCCTGGACGCGCACGCCTGGCCGGCCGACCCGCGAACCCTGCACCTGCCGTGGGAGGACGTGACCTACCACTCCCCCGCCGGCGTCTTCCCGGCATGGCGGATCGAGCCCGCCCCGTCGACGGTGCCGACCGGCACCTGGGCGGTGGTGGTGCACGGCCGCGGCGGACGTCGCACGGAGGGCCTGCGCTACGTCCCGACGCTGGCTGCGCAGGGGTTGACCAGCCTGGTGATCAGCTACCGCAACGACGCGGATGCGCCCCGCAGCGCCGACGGTCTGTCGCACCTGGGCGATACCGAGTGGCAGGACGTCGAGGGAGCCGTGGTCCACGCCCTGGCGCACGGCGCGCGTGATCTGCTACTGGTCGGCTTCAGCATGGGCGGCACAGCGGTGCTGTCGTTCCTGCGGCGGTCGGCGCACGCGGACGCGGTCACGGGCCTCGTCCTCGAGGCGCCGGTGCTGCAGTGGCCACCGGTGCTGTGGCGCAGCGCACAGCGTGCCGGCGTGCCACGCCCGCTGCTGCCGGTCGTGGTGCCCGCAACGATGGCGATCTCGAGGATGCGGGCCGGGATCGACTGGAGGGACCTGGACCACGCCGGCCACGCCGGCGACCTGCGTCATCCACTGCTGCTGGTGCACGGCGCCGCGGACGATCACGTCCCGGTGGCGGCGAGCGACGCCCTCGCGCGGCGGCGCCCCGACCTGGTCCGCTACGTCCGCGTGCCCCACGCCGGCCACGTGCAGTGCTGGAACGTGGACACCGACGGGGTGGAGGCCGAGCTCGCGGGGTTCGTCTCCGCGTTGTCCACCGGCCGGCGCCGACGTGCCCGCCGATGGCGGGTCAGAACGTGAGCACCCGGTCGTGGTCGGCGACGAGGCGCGCCACGTCCGGTGGGGACACCCACGTGCCGTTGATCGCGGCGAGGTCGTCGTCGGTCACCGCACGGGCGACCGCGCACGCCTTTCAGACGTAGACGGGGACGTCGTGTTCGACGAGCTTGGCGAACAGGTCGCGCAGCGCCGGGACGGCGACACCCTGTAGCTCCTCGCGCGTCCCCGGCCGCGCGAGGTCGGTGGCGTCACCAGCGAGGACCACGGAGACGTCCTGGCCCTCCTCCAGCGATCCGTTGGCGGCCAGATGCAACGGCACGGACGCCCCGGTGGGGTCGCCCACACCACGGTTGACGATGTACAACACGTTCACAGCTCATCCCTCCTGCAGCGCCTGCGCCATCTCACCCGCGGCGTAGGTGAGGACCAGGTCCGCCCCGGCGCGGCGGATCCCCACGACCGCCTCGTGCATCGCCCGCGCCCCGTCGATCCAGCCGCGGTCGGCCGCGGCCTTGATCATCGCGTACTCACCGGACACGTGGTAGGCGGCGACCGGCAGGTCGTAGCGCTGGCGGACGTCCGCGACCACGTCGAGGTAGGGCAACGCGGGCTTGACCATCACCACGTCGGCGCCTTCCGCGACGTCGAGCGCGACCTCACGGCGAGCCTCTCGACGGTTGGCGGGCGGCTCCTGGTACGCGGAGCGGTCGCCGAACGCCGGGGCGCTCTCGGCGGCGTCGCGGAACGGTCCGTAGAACGCTGACGTGAACTTCGCGGCGTACGCCACGATGCCCACGCGAGCGTGCCCGGCCACGTCCAACCCGTCACGGATCGCCGCCACCTGCCCGTCCATCATCCCCGACGGGGCGACGAGATCGGCGCCGGCCTCAGCCTGGGTCACGGCCTGGCGGACGTACCCGGCGACCGCCGCGTCGTTGTCGACCTGCCCGTCGGCGGTGAGCGGCCCGCAGTGGCCGTGGTCGGTGTACTCACACAGGCAGGTGTCGGCCCACAGCACGACCTCGTCACCGAGATCGTCACGCAACGCCCGCAGCACTGCGGGGACCGGCCCGGTCGGATCCCAGCCGCCAGAACCTTGTGCATCCTTGGCGGCGGGGACGCCGAACAGGATGAAGCTGGAGACGCCCAGCGCATGCAGCCGTTTCACCTCGGCCCGGACGCTGTCGCGGGAGTGCTGCACGACCCCGGGCATCGTGTCGACGGGGACGGGCCGGTCGATGCCGTCCTTGACGAACACGGGGGCGACCAGATCCGCCGGGTGCAGACGGGTCTCGGTGAAGGCCCGGCGCAGGCCCGGGGTACGACGCAACCGGCGCAGGCGGACCGCTGGGAAGCCGGGGGAGGTCATCGGCCCGAGTCTAACGACCCCGGACCCCGCGACGGCCGGCCGCACCCGACGGCCCGTCAGCCGGCCCCGATCGTGACGAACGCACCGTCGCGGCCGCGCGGATCAGCGCCTCGACCAGGCCATCGAGGTCGTGGCGGGCGGCCTCCTCGGCGACCTCGATGCCGAGCTCCCGGCATGTGGTCGACGTCACCGGCCCGATCGTGACCACGCGGCCGCGCCACGGCAGGTCGCCGACGAGCCGGACGAAGTTCCGCACGGTCGATGACGACGTGAACGCCAGCAGGTCGATGTCCGCCGCGAGCCGGTCGGCCACCCCAGGCGTCAGACGTTCCGGCGGGGCGGTGGTGTACGCGTCGACCGTGACGGGCTCGTAGCCGCGGGCGCTCAGCACCCGCGGGAGGGTGTCCGACGCGATGTCGGCGCGGGGCAGCAGCACCCGCCCGGTTCCGGCGGCGAAGGCCTCACCCAGCGCGTCGGTGGTCGACGTGTCGGGCACGAGGTCGGGTTCGATGCCCAGCTGCTCGCGGAGCGCTGCGGCGGTGGCGGGTCCGACCGCGGCGACGCGCACGCCGGCCAGGAACCCGCGGCCGAGCCGTGCCTCCTCGACGACGGCGGCGACCGCCGAAACGCCGTTGGGGGAGGTGAAGCACACGGCGATGAAGCGTTGTGCGGCGACCTGACGCAGCGCATCCAGCAGCGCGGTGCGGTCACCTGGCCGGATCACGATCGTCGGGGCCTCCACCGGCTCACCACCCAACGCCCGGATCTGAGCCGACAGCTCACCGGCCTGCTCCGGGGCTCGCGTCACCAGGACCGACACGCCAGCCAGCGGTCCGTCGCGGGTCACGGGCCACCCATCGGCACGCGGCGCCGGGCGGCTGCCAGCCGCACCAGGACGGCATCACCGCCACGGGCACGCAGCATGTCGGCCACGACGGAGGCGAGCTCGTCGCCGGCGTGGCGCCCGGCGCGGTGGCTGGCGCGAAGCAGCGTCGTCCCCGTCGGGTCGGCGAGCATGCCCAGCAGCTCCAGTCCGTCGGCGGTGAGCTCGGCGTGCGCCCCGATCGGGGCGGTGCACCCCCCCTCGAGTGCGGCCAGCAGAGCGCGCTCCGCTCGGACGGCCAGCCGGGTGTCGTGGTCGTCGACGAGCGCCAGCGCAGCACGCGTGTCGGGGTCGTCGTCGCGACACTCGATCGCCAGCGCTCCCTGCGCCGGAGCGTGCAGGCACTCGCCGTGCTCGAGCGCCACCGCCTGGACGTCGAGTTGGATCGGACCGAGGCGACGCACGCCCGCGACGGCCACCACGACGGCGTCGAGGTCGCCGTCCGCGACGCGCCGCAGGCGCGTGTCGAGGTTGCCGCGGAGTGGCTGGACGAGGAGATCCCGGCGGGCGCGCTGCAGCTGGGCCCGCCGACGCGCGCTGGACGTCCCGACCGTGGCGCCGCGGCGGAGCGTCGACAGCCGCTCTCCTCCGCGTGTGACCAGCAGGTCACGGGGGTCCTCACGTCGGGGCACCGCCGCGACGACCAGGCCGTGTGCGGTGGCGGTCGGCAGGTCCTTGTAGGAGTGCACCGCGCAATCGGCGTGTGCGTCGAGGACGGCCTGGCGGACCCCGTCGACGAACAGCCCCTTGGCGTCGAACGCCTGCACCGCCCGGTCGGGGTGATCGTCGCCGGTGGTGGACAGCGGCACGAGCTCGGCGGGTCGACCGGTGGCGGCGGCCAGCGCATCCGCGACCTGCTGCGACTGGGCGCGGGCGAGGGCGCTGCGACGTGTCGCGATGCGCCACATCCGCGCGCTACTCGTCGAGGTCGAACAGGTCGCGCAACGCGATCGCGTAGTGCTCGGCACCGCCTCGATCAGCGAGCGCCTTCAAGCGGACGGTGGGATCGTGCAGCAACGTGTTGACGATGCCGTGGGTCAACGCCTCCACCGCCTCACGCTGGCGGTCGTCGAGACCCGCGAGCCGGCTGGACAGCCGTCCGAGCTCGCCGGTGCGCACGTACTCCGCCCGCTGGCGTAGCGCCCGGATGGTCGGTTCGACCCGGACAGCCTGGAGCCAGGCGCGGAAGCGGGCGGCCTCGTCCGCGACGATCGCGGTCGCTTCCACGACGACGTCGCCGGTGACCGAACGGTCGACCACCTCTCGGATCGTCTCCAGGTCGATCAGCGTCACCCCGGCCAGGTCACCGCAGAGGGGGTCGACGTTGCGTGGCATGGCCAGGTCGACGACGACCAGCGGGCGGTCACGGCCCTCGACCGCCCCGCCGACGAGGTCCGCGTCGAGCAGGTGCGCGGACGCCCCCGTGCAGCACACGACGACGTCGGCCGCGGCGAGCGCCTGGCGCAGGGCGCCGTCGCCGACGACCTCACCGCCGACGCGGCGGGCGAGACGGTCGGCGCGCTCGGTGGTGCGGTTGCGTACCAGGATGCGGCCCGCCCGGTCGCGGACGAGCCGTTCCGCGGTCAGCGACCCGATCGTTCCCGCACCGACCAGCAGGACCGTGCGGTCGGCGAGCGATCCTGCACGGTCGGCGGCCGCGTCGAGGCCGACGTCGACCATCGACGCCACGCCCTGGGTGATGTCGGTCTCGCCGCGGACGCGCCGCGACACGTACAGCGCCTGGTCGAACAACCGCTGCAGCACGCGGCGGGCCGCGCCCTCGTCCTTGGCGGCCTTGGCGGCCTCACGCACCTGGAGGGCGATCTGCTGCTCGCCCACGACCAGCGAGTCCAGGCCGGACGCCACCGCGAACAGGTGCTCGGCGGCGCGCTCGTCGTAGTGGCCGTAGTGCACGCCGTCGAGGTCGGTCACCGCCAGGTCGCCCCGGCCCGCGAGCCAGCTCAGCAGCTCCGCCAGGCCGTCGTGGAAGCGGCTGACGTGCGCGTACACCTCGACCCGGTTGCAGGTCGACAGCACGGTGGCTTCAACGACGTGCTCGAGGGCGGTCAGCGACCGCAGCGCCTTGGGCAGCTCGTCGGCCGGCACGGCGACACGCTCGAGCAGCGAGAAGTCGGTGCTGCGGTGGTTCATCCCCAGGACGAGGAGCGACACGGCACCCTTGACCGTCGCGGACGGGTCACAGAACAGCGTACCGCGCCGCGGACGCGGACCTGTCAGCCTGGCTGGCCGGCGCGGGGCGCGATGCGGAGGCCTGGCGGGCGCTCGGGTGTGCGGCGCTGCTGTTCGTGGTACGCGAGGATCTGCAACTCGGTGGAGACGTCGACCCTCCGCACCCGCACCCCAGCGGGGACCTCGAGGTGGGTCGGGGCGAAGTTCAGGATCGAGGTGACGCCTGCGGCCGTGAGGCGGTCGGCGACCTCCTGGGCGTGCTCGCCGGGCACAGCGAGCACCGCGATGGCGACGGCGTCGCGTGCAACGATGACCTCGAGGTCGTCCAGCGGTGCGACGCGGTGACCGGCGACCTCCTCCCCGACCTGTGCGGGGTCGGCATCGAACAGTGCGACGAACTCGAAGCCTCTCTCAGCGAACCCGCCGTAGCTGGCGAGCGCACGCCCGAGGTTGCCGACTCCCACCAGCACGACGGGCCACTCGCGGTCCAGGCCGAGGACCTCACCGATGTGGTCGAGGAGGTCACGGACCGGGTAGCCGACCCCGCGCGTGCCGTAGGTGCCGAGGAAGGACAGGTCCTTGCGGACCTGGGCGGATGTGACCCCGGCCGCCTGCGCCAACCCGTCGCTGGACACGGTGCGGGTACCGGTGTCGGACAGCTCCAGGAGGATCGCCAGGTAGGTCGGCAGCCGGCTGACGGTCGCCTCGGGGACACGGCGGTCGCCGTTCACGGTCGCTGCCGCAACCTGCTCGCCGCGAGCCCCCCCGCCCACGCCGGTCCGCTGCCCTGGTGAGCGCTCACCGCGCCCGGTGTCACGCCCGCCGCCACTCGGCCCACCGGCCGCGGCGGGCATAGCGGATGGCCTGGCGGACCACACCCGGCTCCAGGCGCCCCTCGGCCACCTCGCGGCCGTCGACGACCACGACGGGGACCCGGATGTTGTACCGGGCCTGCAGTTCAGGATCCTGGTCGATGTCGATCAGACGGACCTGCGCGCCCCGGGCCTCCGCCGCGGCGCGATCCTCGGCCTCCTCGCACAACCGGCACCCCTCGCGGGTGTAGACCTCCACCGTGACGCGGCGGCGGCGCCGTCCCGATCCCAGCGTCAGCGTCATGGCGTCGAGCCCTCCACCGTCACGGCCGCTGCGCTTCGCCGGAGCGACTCCCGGTGACCGGCCGCGGCGGGGGGGCCGCCGCCGGCAGCGGGCGTGTGGTGCGGGCGAACCCCGCGTACATCACGGAGACGCCGACGGCGAACGCCACGGCGTGACTCTCGGTGTCGCCCAGGAACGCGAACGCGCCACCCGAGGCCGACACCAGCACCCCGAGCGCGATCAACAGGTTCCCGACGGCCAGGTGCGGGGTTCCCTGGCCACGCAGGCGCAGCGCGCTCGTGACGGACCCGACCACGACCAGGACCGCACCGAGGGCGTTGCCGGCCACCGCGAAGCTGCGGACGCCGGGGGCGAACAGGTCCCTGCCTTCCGGGAGCTCGGTGGTGGGTACCGGGCCGGCCAGGCCAGCCGCCAGGACGGCGAACCCGGCCACGGCGGTGAACGTCGCCACGATCGCCATCGAACCCGCGGGGGCTGCGTCGCCCGCCGCGGTCAGCAGCAGCACACCCCACAGCGCCGACAGCACCACGCCCGTGGCGAACAACGTCGGCTCGGCGGACACCACCAGTGGGATCGCCATCACCACCGCGACGATCAGGGCGGTCACCCCGAGGACCCGCAGGTTGACCCGGTCGCGGGCCGCGATCTGCACCGTGCCCAGAGCCAGCCACGGCACGACGAGGACCCCGCCGAACAGGTAGTAGACCCGGAACCATCCGCTGGACCATCCGGCTGCCTCGCCGTAGGCCAGGGCCGTGGCGGCCACGGCGAACATCGCGAGCGACACCGCCCAGGTCAGCAACGCCGGGTTGATCCGGCCCCGCCTGACGTAACGGCGCACCAGCGTCACGGCGAACAGCGCCGCCACCACCGCGGCGGCCGCCGACACCACGAAGCCCAGCTGCAGCGTCGCCTCCTCACGACCGGGGCGTGCAAGGACCGTACCGCGTCGTGGAGCCGGCTCAGGGACGCTTTGAGGATCCCAGCCGCCGCCTAGCCAGCCGCCCCACCGTTCAGGCGTTGACGTGGCGCGACGCCGGCTCGCTGCGGAGCACCGTGCGCCGGACCTTCCCGGTGGCGGTGTGCGGCAGCTGTCCCACGAACTCGACCACCGCCGGGCACTTGAACCGGGCCAGGTGCTCCTGTGCCCACGCCACCACGTCGTCCTCGGTGAGCTCCGCCCCGGGTCGGCGCACCACGAACGCCTTCACCGCCTCACCGGCGTACGGGTGGGCCACCCCGACCGCCGCCGCGGCGAGGATGTCGGGGTGTCGGTGCAGCACGTCCTCGACCTCGCGCGGGTAGACGTTGAAGCCGGAGACGATGATCAGGTCCTTGAGGCGGTCGACGAGGCGCAGGTCACCGTCGGCGTCGAAGATGCCGACGTCCCCCGTGCGCAGCCACCCGTCCGGGGTGAGGGTCGCCGCCGTCTCGGCTGGGTCGTCCCAGTACCCGACGAAGACGTTGGGTCCGCGCACCCAGACCTCCCCGGGGTCGCCCGGCTCGACGGCGCGGCCGGCGTCGTCGACCAGCCGCAGCTCCACGCCGGGCAGCGGCGCGCCGACGCTCCCGGGTTTGGCGACCCCGCCCATGGCGGTGGTGGTCACCGCCGGTCCCGCCTCGGTCAACCCGTAGCCCTCCCAGATGGTGACCCCCACCTCGTCACGGAACCGCTCGAGCACGGGTGCGGGGAGCGGCGCCGCCCCGGAGACCGCCACTCGGACCGATGACCAGCCCGCCTCGGCCACCCGCGGCGTGTTCAGCCACGCGAGGTACATCGGCGGGGCGCCGAGCACCACGGTGACACGGTGACGGTCGATCAGGTCGAGGGTCGCAGAAGGATCGAAGCGCTCGGTCAGCACGATCGTGGCCCCGATCCGCACTGCGCTTCCCAGCCCCACGTTCAGCGCGTAGATGTGGAACAGGGGAAGCACGGCCAGCACGACGTCGTCAGGCTGAACGGCGAGCGGAGTCGCGAGGACCTGGTCCTGGTTCGCCGCGAGGTTCCGCCGGGTCAGCATCGCGCCCTTGGGCCGTCCCGTCGTCCCGCTGGTGTACACCAGCGCCGCGACGTCGTCGGGGCTGCGCTCGACCGGCGTGTACGGGTGTCGGGCGTTGACCAGCTCCCGCCACGTCGCGGTGCCCCGCGGCGCGCCGACGTTGCCTGTCACGACGACGTGGTGGACCGACCCGCCCGCCACGGAACGGATCTTGTCGATGCCGCGTGTCCCCGCCTCGCCGACGATGAGCGTGTGGGCGCCGCTGTCAGCCAGGATCGAGCCGACCTCCTCGCCGGTGAGCGCCGGGTTGAGGGGAACGACCGTCGCACCGGCGCGGAGCGCACCGAGGAAGGCCTCCACGAACGCCGGCGTGTTGCCCAGCATGACCGCGACCCGGTCTGTCTGGCCGACCCCGAGCCGCTGCAGGCCACCGGCGGCGTGGGTGACGAGACGGTCGAGCTCGCCGTAGGTCGTCGCCCGATCCTGCCAGCGCAGCGCCACGTGGTCCGGCCGCCGCTCCGCGGTCTCGCTCAGGCGCGCCGCAAGATCGGGCCGGGGGTGGTGATCGCGCACGGCATCCAGGTCCCGGTCGGGGCGGGGGGAGCCTACCGACGACGGTGGTGACCCTGTCACGTTGCGTGTCGGTCCGCGACCGTCCGCGCCGTGGGCCGGGCACGCCACCGTTACGCTGGAGACATGACCCCGACCATGCTGGCCTCGACGGGGCCGCTGTTCGCACGGCCTCTGGACTGGGCGATGGGGGTCATCCTCGAAGCCGGGTACGACGGCGTCGAGCTCATGGTCACCCAGGACCCCGCCACCCAGGAGCCCGACCGCGTGCTCGAGGTCGCGACTCGGGAGGGTGCGCGGGTCCCGGTCGTCCACGGGCCGTTCCTGCTGCTGACCCGCCGCGTGTTCGGCGTCGACCCCACCGAGAAGGCCCGCCGCTCACTGGAGCTGGCGGCGGAGATCGACGCGGACCTGATGATCGTGCATCCGCCGTTGCGTTGGCAGACCGCCTTCCACGACTGGCTGGTGGAGGAGGCCGACGACGAGGCCGCCGAGCTGGGCACCGGGGTGGGCGTGGAGAACCTCTACCCCGTCCCGCTCCTCGGACGGCCGGTCCGCTTCCACCGCTACACCAAGCCGGAGCACCTCGAGGAGTTCCGTCACCTCGTCCTCGACACGAGCCACTTCGGGGTCACCGGCGTCGACCTGGAGCGGGCATGGGAGCAGCTCGGTCACGCGGCCGCGCACCTGCACGTGTCCGACAACCGCGGGCAGGGGCGTGACAGCCATGCCCCGCTAGGACACGGCGTGCTCCCGATCGCGTCGTTCCTGACGGCGGCGCGCCGATCCGGGTACTCGGGACCGATCACGCTGGAGCTCGACTGTCGCCGCTACCTCGATGACCGTGCGGCGCTGGTCGGCTACCTGCAGCAGGAGCGGCAGAAGTGCCTGGCTCTCCTCGACGGGGAACCCCCCGAGGAGGTCCTGGGACGTCCCGACCGCCCACCGCAGCCGGAGCACGAGGAAGGCGAGCCACCGACGGTCGCGGTTGCCCCACCCGACTGACGGTCCGGCGGCCGCTGCGCGTCGGTGTGCGGTGCGCTCACGCGGATGTTCCCACGGGCCACGACTCGCACGCCGCCACCGTTGGAGGTCGCCACCTGCTGTGCCGATACCACTCCTGGCTGCTTGAGTACGCCCGCGGGGACCGCCTGGGCGCCGGCAGGACTAGTCGCCGCGGGTAGCCAACAACCGTCCGGTTGGGGGACTTACACGCTGCAGTCCGTGGCTTACTCTCCGTTGTGTACGGTCCGGGTGGCCGGAGCAGGAGGAGCGGTGCGGAACGGGACGGCGATGGCGCTGATCGCGCTGCTCGTGGTGATCGTCGCGGCGACCGTCGTGCAGCTGGTGATCAGCCGGTGACGCCCGTCCGCGCCGGGACACGAGGGGTGATGTGAAGCCGCTGGGAACGCTCGACCCGGAGGTGGTCGACCTCGTCAGCCGAGCCCAACAGGGCGACGGCGAGGCGTTCGCGCAGCTGTACGACCGGTACGTCGACCAGATCTACGGTTTCCTGCTGCACAAGGTCCGCGATCGCCACCTCGCCGAGGATCTCACCTCCGACGTGTTCCTCCGCGCGCTCAAGGCCATCCCACGCTTCCGTTGGCAGGGTGTGGACATCGGCGCGTGGCTCACCACGATCGCGCGGAACCGCGTCACCGATCACTTCAAGTCGGCCCGGGCGCGTCTGGTCCGCCCCGTGTACGAGGTCGGCGAGCGCGCCGGCGACGGGTCAAACGATCCCGAGGCGGCGGCGATGGCCTCGGATCTGTCCACGCTGCTCGCAACCGCCCTGGACCTGCTGAAGGACGATCACCGCGAGGTGCTCTTCCTGCGCTTCACGCAGAACCTGTCGGTCTCGGAGACGGCACACGCGATGCAACGCTCGGACGGAGCCATCAAGGCCCTGCAGTACCGCGCGCTCCGGGCCCTGGCCGCGATCGTCCGCGAGGACCCGGCGTTCCTCGATGGGGTGAGGTGATCGTGCGTCACCGGCACCGACCACACTCGTTGTCATGGAGGGCCTCGCCCGAGGACCTCGGTCCGACGCATCGCAACGGCGACCGGGAGGCTGCAGTGAGCGGCCACGAGCCAGCGGCCGTGGAGACGCTCGCCCACGCCCTCGACCACGACGGCGGGGCGCCGCCCGACCTCGCCGAGCTCCGCCGGCTCGCGAGGGCCCTGCACGACGTCCCTGTCGCGACACCCCGGCCGGAGTTCCGCCGGGCTCTGCGCGCAACGCTGATCCGCGAGGCAGCCACGCAGGTCCCGGTCATCCGCAGGCCCGAACCGTTCGGCGAACGGCTGGGGCGGTGGCGCCGGTCGGCGGCCCTCGCGGTCGCGTCGGCGATGTCGGCGTTGACGATCGGGGGTGCGGGGCTGGCAGCGGCCGCCCAGCATGCCGCGCCCGACCAGGCGCTGTACGGCGTCAAGCTGTTCACCGAGTCCGTACGGGTCGCGCTCGCAGACGGCCATATCGAGGCTGGTCAGCTGCGCCTCACCTTCGCCGAGCGGCGCCTGGACGAGATCAGCGACGGCGCCCGCACGCTCGACCCCGACACGCTCGTGGCCACCCTGGCGGCCATGGACGACGCCAGCCGCGCCGGTGCCACGGCGCTCCTGGACGTCTACGACGGCAGCGGCGACACCGCCGTGCTCCAGGCGGTGGTCGGCTTCACGGAGCGGCAGCGGACCAGGCTCACCGACGTGCTCGGGGAGCTCCCCGTCGAGGTGGTCCCGTTCGCGCGCGGCTCCCTGGAGGTGGTCCGGGGGATCGAGGTGCAGACCAGCGCGCTCGTGCTGAGCGGGTGCCTGCCGTGCACGGACGGTCCCGTCACGATGTTCGGCGACGGCCCGCCCGTCCCCGCGGCCGGGTGCTGCACGCCGATGACGACCGGGGCCGGTGCGGTCTCCGACGCCGGCGACGCTGCCACCAAGGCCGTCGACGCCAGGTCGTCGCGGAACGCCGCGGATCCCACCACCTCGGACCAGACGCCGGACATGTCGGTGAGCGTCAGCGATCCGTCGCTGCCCGCGCACGACCCGGCGCTGCCGTCCGACGACGACACGCCGCTCACGGACCAGCCGCCCGCGGTCCCGATCGAGCCGCCCTCCGTCCCCGTGGCAACCCCGGCCCCGCCGTTGGGCGGCCCCGAACCGCCGAGCATCGATCACCTGCTGTTCGACTGAGTCACGCGGACGGCGCCGCCTCGGGGGATGTGACGACCACCCCGACCACGCCCCGTCCTCTGCGCCGGCGGCGCCCGACGATGTCGCCGCCGCCCGGCTCGACTGGCTCGGCGGGCTGGACTGGCTCGGCAGCCAGACGTGACCGCGCCGCCACGCGCGGTCGCATGCGCTCACCGCACGCCGCAGGGTCGGCCGCGTGACCCCGCCCACGATGCGTCGTTTCTCCGGCTGCGTTGGTCAGTGCAGGGACATGCCGGACGGACATGGACGCCACCGACGCCGAGCTCCGGGCAGCCGGAGACACGCCACCGGGCGTCACCACGAAGGAGCGATACGCATGCAGAAGGCCACGTGGCGCCGTGCCGCCACCACGATGGTCGCCGCCACCACGGCGATCGCACTCACTGCGCCTGGGGCTGGCGCGGCGGCCGGCGCACCGGGCGTCTTCTCCGGCTCCGCCGAAGCGCTGACGCTGGACCTGAGCATCACGGCCCCGCAGGCGCTGCTGGGCGCGCTCGGCGGGGGAGCCACCCTCGACACACGGGTGTCGTCGACGATCTCTCAGCTGAGCAACACGGTGGCGAACGCCACGTCGACCCTGCTCAAGGGGACCCTAGGCAACGAGTCGATCGGGGACAGCAGCGGGAAGACCACCGACCGCAAGGTCCTCGCGGAGCAGAAGCTCCTCGGTGGCGTGGTGGACGTCGGCGTGGGGACGATGGAGTACACCGCCGACCCCGCCAACCAGGTGTCGAACGCCTACTCGGAGCTCGCCCACCTGACGGTGTCGCTCGCGCCCCTGTTCACCGCCAGCTCACCGGTCCCCGCCGAGGTCCAACAGACCCTCCAGGGCGCCGTCGACCAGGCCACCGGCACCGTCAACGGCCTGGTCGGCACCCTCAACGGTCAGCTCGACGTGATCGAGGGAGAGGTCACCAAGGTCACCGGGGTCCCACTTAACATCGACCCGGTGCAGGACCTGCTCACCGTCCCCGACGTCACCACGGTCGACCTGGTCAAGGCCACGAAGCTGTGGAGTCGCTCGACCGTCAACACCGAGGAGGGCAAGGTCGTGTCCCGCGCCGTCTCCGGGCTGGTGAACCTCGAGCTCCTCGGAGGCCTGGTCGAGGTCCCGACGTTCCAGTACAGCTCGGTGGCGGGGACCAACGGTGAGCCGGGCGGGGCGTTCGCCGACACCGTCACCGAGGTGATCTCGGTGAGGCTCGCCGACAACAGCCTGATCGAGGTCACCGGGGACACCCTGAAGGTCAACCAGGAGATCATCCCGCTCGGGGAGCTCGGACTCAACACCCTCCTGTCGGATGTGACGTCCACGCTGACCGACATCATCGCGTCGGCGGGTCTGGCCACCATGCCCGGGAAGGGCACCACGCACGTCGCGGAGGACGGCTCGTCGTCCGAAGCGTCGGTCTCGGCGTTCGGGATCAACCTGCACCCGCTGAACGCCGCGGGTTCGGCCGGCAGCGGCCTGCTGGGGCTGGACCTGAACCTCCTGCCCAACCGGGTGAAGGCGGCCGCGGCCAACCCGGTCCAACAGGTGCAGGCGCCCGCACTGGACGCGCCCGCAGCGCCGGCGGTTCCGATCAGCCTGCCGCGTACCGGTGGCGGGGCGCTGGCCATCCTGGTCGGTGTCGCCGCGATGGCCGCGGCGGTGGGGTTGCGCCACAAGCTGACGAGCCACTGACAGGACCACGCACCCACGGAGGGGCGGGCATCGTGCCCGCCCCTCCGGCGTCCTCCCAGAGCTTCGCGTTCTAGAAGAAGATCGAGCGGCGCCCCATCAGGTTGCGGTACAGCATCTGCTGGATGGTGTCGCGCACGCGGTCGGTGAGGTCGAAGACCGCCATGGGATCGTCCGCGGCGTCCGGCCCGTAGTCACGGGTCGGGATCGGCTCGCCGTACTCGATGATCCACTTCGACGGCAGCGGGATCAGCCCGGCCGGACCCAACCACGGGAACGTGGGGGTCACCGGGAAGTAGGGGAAGCCGAACAGCCGCGCGAGCGTCCGGAAGTTGTACATCAGCGGGTAGATCTCCTCGCTGCCCACGACCGCCGTCGGCACGATCGGGGCCGAGGTCCGCAGCGCCACCTCGACGAAGCCGCCGCGGCCGAACCGCTGCAGCTTGTAGCGGTCGCGGTAGGGCTTGCCGATCCCCTTGAAGCCCTCCGGCCAGACCCCGACCAGCTCCCCCTCGTCGAGGAGCCGGGTGGCGTCCTCGTCGCACGCCATCGTGTTCCCCAACTTCCGGGCGAGCTCACCGATCACCGGCAGCCGCCACGCCAGGTCCGCGGCCAGGGGGCGCAGGTGGCGTCCGGTCTCGTCGTAGATCCCGAGCTTCACCATCAGCGCGTCGACGGGGACGGTCCCCGCGTGGTTGGCGACCACCAGCGCGGCGCCGTCGGGGATGCGCTCGTGGCCGATGCTGCGCACCCGCCAGTACCGCCGGTACAGCGGCCGGAGCAACGGCAGCAGGACGTGTTCGGTCAGGTCACGGTCGAAACCGAAAGGGTCGATCGGGTAGTCGCCGCTGAGCCGCCGCGTCAGGAAGTCGGTCACGGCCGTGACATGATCGACCCAGCGGTCGCCGAGGACGTCGCGCAGACCCGCGAGCAGCTCGACGCCGTCCTGGGGCGGCTCCGGTGCCGCTGGCGGGTCCTCGTGCGCCGCCGCGTGTACCCGGCACAGATCGTCGCGCACGGCGTAGTTGCGGCACGGGCGACCGTCCGCGGTGGTCGCCCCGCACCGGACGCGTTGCCCCGACGGTTGGCGTCCCGCCACCCGCGCGGCCCGCTGCTCCGCGATCGAGTAGACCTGGGCGTCGGTGTCCGCCATCAGCGGTCCTCTCCGGTGCTGCCGGTCTCGGTCGCGCTGGGCGCAGCCGCGCGGCGCTGCAGGAAGTCGTACAGCTCGCGGTCCCAGGCCTGCGTCGGCGACGGCGCCACCTTCCGGATCCGTCGGTGGGCCAGGTAGTCCTCGAACGCCTCACGGGTCGAGTACCGCGGCACGGACCCGAAGTCGCGGCGCAGCTTGGTGACATCCACCACGCGGCCGTACTGCAGGAACCGCAGCTGCTCCGGTGAGAAATCGAGCCGGCCGGTGCGCCGGACCAGGTTCCCGGCGAGCGTGGCGAACGGAAGCGCGACGGGGGCGGGGATGCGCCCCGCCAGGCGGATCGCCTGCGACAGGTAGAGCACGCCGGCCCCCGCGACGTTGTAGATGCCGGGCCGATCCTCGACCGTGGCACGCTCCAGGACGGCCAGGGCGTCGTCACCGTGGCAGAACTGCAGCCGCGGGTCGTAGCCGGCGATGGTCGGGACCAGCGGGAGGGCGAAGTACCGGGCGAACAGCGAGTCGACCCCGCCCCCGATGAAGTTGGCGAACCGCAGGATGGTGACGGTCACGTCCGGGCGGCGACGGCCGAAGCTGCGTGCGTACCCCTCCACCTCGGTGACGTCCTTGGCGAACCCCGAACGTGGCGTGCCCCGCGGCGTCGCGGATTCCGTGAACAGCGCCGGGTCGCTGTGGTCGCTTCCGTAGACGGCGGTGGACGACTTGATCACCACCGTGCGGAGCGCGTCGGCCTTCTGGCAGGCAGCCAGCAGCTGCATGGTCCCGATGACGTTGTGCTCCTTCATCCGTGCGCGGCCGCCGACCGAACCCGGGGCCGGTGCCACACCGGCATGCACGACCGTGTCGACCCCGGTCGCGGTGATCACGCGGGTGACGATGGGGTTGCGGATGTCGGCCCGGATGAACTCGGTGCGGCGCAGGTCGTCGTGCGGGGCGCGGACGTCGACGCCAGCGACGTACTCGACGTCGTCGCGCTGTTCGAGCGCGCGGGCCAGCTTCCCCGGGATCTGCTCGGAGATCCCGGTGATCAGAACGCGTCGGCCAGCCACATCACGATCCTCGCTCGTCATCTCCCCGGTGCGTCTCGCCTCCGCCGTGCGGGGTCGTCGACGCCGGCGCGAGCGTCAACACGTCACCGCGGGCGGCACCCGTCCGCGCCGCTGCAGAGCCGCCGTTGACCGCGACCGCCAGAGCCCGGTCGCTGTCCTGGTGAACGAGCATGTCACCGGCCGCAACGTCCCCGAACGTCCGGGCCCAGCGAGCGCTCCACGAACGATCCCCGTGGTCGACGAAGACCTCGTCACCGAGCTCGGATCCCAGGCTAGCCAGGTCGGCCGGGGACGCCGCCAGCTGCAGGTTGCCGAAACGGTCGACCAGGGTCACCGACGCGTGCAACCGACCACCGGCCACGGCCGCCGCCGGGACGGTCGGCACGTCGGTGAGGTCGGTGACCGCCGGGCCGAGGGTGCGTGGGTCGTGTCCGGCGGCGATCAGGCCCGCCGCCGGGGCGAACACGTCACGCCCGTGGAAGGTGTCGGACACCGGCTGCAGCCGGGCCTGGGGATCCGCCAGCTCGAACGCGGCGATCACGCCACCGAGCGCCCGCGCCGCGGGGACCAGCAGACCGTTGTCCGGGCCGACCAGGACATCCCCCCGGTCGGCCACCACAGCCACGCCCCGCCGTTCGGTGCCCACCCCAGGGTCGACCACCGCCAGGTGAACCGACACCGGCAGGTAGGTGGTTGCTCGCGCCAGCAGCACCGCGCCGGTCGCCACGTCGCCGCGCGGCACGGCGTGGGTCATGTCGATCACGCGGGCGTCCGCGGCGAAGCGGGCCAGCACCCCGTGGCAGACGCCCACGAAGATGTCGTCGAGGCCGAAATCGGAGAGGAAGGTGACCGCCGCGTACCGCGCCGGCGGACCCGGATGGCGGCTCACCGCTCGTCGGCGACGGTCTCCGGCTCGACCACCTGCCCGGCGAGGTAGCTCTCGAGCTCACCTCGACGGACGCGGTAGTTGCGGCCAACCCGGACCGCCGGGAGCTCCCCGCTGCGGATCAGGCGGTAGACGGTCATGGTGGAGACACGCAGCAGGTCCGCGACCTCGGAGACCGTTAGCAGTTCGTCCATCGCTGGCAGTGTAACTGGCGGTCGACCGGCCGGGTCGGGCCGAACGTGGACCGAACGCCAGCCGCGCGTTCAGGCCCCCGGGTCGCTCGAGGGTCGCGGCCCGCAACCGTCCTCACCGGGTGGGGTCAGTCGGCGCCGTGGCGGGACAGGACGTGCTCGCGGACGGAGCGGATGGCCTCCTCGGCGTCCTCGCGGGCACGGGCCCGGCTGTCGTCGGAGATCCCGACGGGGCCGTCGTCGAAGCGGTCGGGCGGGTCCTGGCCGGTCCGCGAACGCGCGAGGTCCTGCCAGTCGGAGGGGACCGCGTCCGGGAGGTTGGCGCCGGCCATCTCCGCGAACCACACCGTCCAGGCTCGGGGGACCACCGTCACGATCTGGTACCCGCCGCCGCCGAACGCGACCCACCGCCCGCCGGCCGCCTCGTGCGCCAGGCGATGCACCCGCGTGGCGACCTCGGCGTAGTCGTCGACGGTGAGCGCCAGGTGCGCCAACGGGTCGGTGACGTGGGTGTCACAACCCAGCTGGGTGACGAGCACATCCGGAGAGAAGGCACGGACAAGCGGCTCCACGACCGCGTCGAACGCATCCAGCCACACGTCACCGGGCGTCCGCGGCGCGAGCGGCACGTTCGCCGCTGAGCCTTCAGCGCCCGGGCCCCCGATGTCGCTGGGGAAGCCGGTCCCCGGGAACAGGTACCGGCCGGATTCGTGCAGCGAGATGGTCAGGACACGCGGGTCGTCCCAGAAGATCTGCTCCACGCCGTCGCCGTGGTGGACGTCGACGTCGACGTAGGCGATGCGTTCGGCGCCGTTGCGCAGCAGCCAGTCGATCCCCACGGCCGGGTCGTTGTAGATGCAGAACCCCGACGCACGCTCCGGCAGCGCGTGGTGCAGGCCACCGGCCGGGTTGAACGCGTGGACAGCCTCCTGCTCCCCCACCAGCCGCGCGGCCTCCTTCGACGCCGCGCACACCTCCATGGATGCCTGGTGCATCCCGGGGAAGATCGGGTTGTCACCCGGCCCCAGCCCGTACTCGCGGGCGCCCCGCATCGACGGGTCGTCCCCGGCGCGCTTGACCACCTCGACGTAGTCGGCGGTGTGGATCCGCAGCAGCTCGTCCTCGTCGTACGGCCCCGACGCGACCTCCGCCGCACGGTCGGTGTCGCACAGGCCCAACGCGCGGATCAGCTCGACGGTGAGCTCGACACGCACGGGCTTGAGCGGATGGGTGGCGCCGAAGTCGTACTCCAGCGGCCCATCCCAAACCAGCGCAACCCGTCCGTGGTCGCTGCCCTGGTCCGCCATACCGGCTCCGTCTCGACTGCCGTCCGTGGTCGTCTGCCCGGCCCGAGCCTATCCAGCGTGCGACGGTCACTCGTGGCGGAGGGCGGCCACCGGGTCGAGGCGACCGGCACGGCGCGCCGGCCACACCCCGAAGACGATCCCCACCGCCACCGACACGCCCACGGCCAGAGCCACCGACCAGCCGGTCACGACCGCCGGGAGCGGGGAGTAGCGGTCGGCGAGGCGGGCCAGACCGACGCCGAGGAGGATCCCGGCGACCCCACCCGTGCCGGTCAGCACCACGGCCTCCATCAGGAACTGCAGCGTGATGTCACGGGTGCGGGCGCCCAGCGCCTTGCGCAAGCCGATCTCGCGGGTCCGCTCGGAGACCGACACCAGCATGATGTTGCTCACCCCGACGCCTCCCACCAGCAGGGAGATCCCCGCGATCGCGGCCAGCACCAGGGTGAGCAACTCCAGGACCCGACCCACCACCCCGATCAGCTCCCGCTGGGTGATCACGCTGAACTCGTCCTCGCTGAACCGCCGGGCCAGGGCGTGGCGGACCCGGGCGGCGTCATCGTCGATCGCGGCGGTCGACGCCGACCGCACGAAGATCGCATCGATCCGGTCGGTGCCGAACGCCCGCTGTGCCGCGGTGATCGGGATCAGGATCTGCGCGTCCCGGTCCGGTCCGAAGCTCCCCCCGACCGGCTCGAGCACCCCGGTGACGCGGAAGCGCAGCCCCGCGACCGTGACCGTCTTGCCCAGCGGGTCACCACGAGCGAACAGCTCGTCGGCGGCAGCCGCTCCCACGACGGCCACCCGCCGCCCGGTGGCGAGGTCCGATGCCGTGAACGACGCGCCCCGGGACAGCTGTCGCGTCACCACCCTGGGGAAGGTCTCGGTGACCCCGAGCACGCTGACGAACGTCGACGCGTTCCCGGCGCGGACGACCTCCCCGGAGACCACGTGAGCAGCGACGCGCTCCGGGTCGCCCAGCGCCCGCCCGACCGCCTCGGCGTCGTGGAGGGTGAACCGCGACCGGGTCGGTGCCTGACCGAAGTCGGCCTGGCCGGGGAACACCAGCAGGAGGTTGGAGCCGAGGTCCTCGATCGTCGCGGTGACCTCCTGACGTGCGCCCTGCCCGACGGCGACGAGCAGGATGACGGCCAGCACCCCGATCACGACACCGAGGGTGGTCAGGGCCGATCGCAGCCGGTTGGCGCGGACGGCGTCCAGCGCGGCACGGGTCGCCGCGGCGACGTTCACGCCAGCACCCCGTCGACGACCTCGATGCGGCGGGCCGCTCGTGCGGCGATGCGCGCGTCGTGGGTGACGACGACCAGGGACGTGCCACGCTCGGTGTGCAGCCGGTCGAGCAGCCCCAGGATCTCTTCCCCCGTGACCGTGTCGAGGTTGCCGGTCGGCTCGTCGGCGAGGACCAGGCCCGGCTCGCCGACCAGCGCCCGGGCGATCGCGACCCGTTGCTGCTGACCACCCGACAGCTGGGTCGGTCGGTGGTCGAGCCGGTCGCCCAGCCCAACGGCGGTGAGGACGGCGGCGGCGCGGTCGCGCTGCTCACGGCGAGGGATGCCGCGGTACGCCAGAGGCAGCGCGACGTTGGCCACGGCGGTCAACCGCGGCAGGAGCTGGAACGATTGGAAGACGAACCCGATGCTCCGGTTGCGCAACCGCGCCAGCTGGGCGTCGGGGAGGCGGCGAACGTCGTTCCCGGCGAACCGCAGCGTCCCGGCGGTGGGGCGGTCGAGCAGCCCCAGCAGGTTCAGCAGCGTCGATTTCCCGCTTCCCGATGGGCCGAGGACGGCGACGTACTCGCCGGCGCGGACGGCGAGCGACACACCGCGCAGGGCCTGCACCACCGCGGCATCGCGTCCCGCTCCGAGCCGGTAGCTGCGGTGGGCATCGACGACCTCAACGAGCGCAGGGTCACCGTCGGTCAGCGGGGGCGAACGGCTCACGGCAGGCGGTCGCCGTCCTCGACCTGCTCGAAGCCGGCAACGACGACGCGTTCACCGGCTGCGACGTCACCGTCGACGGCGGCGAGGTCGTCGCTGACCGCCCGCAGCTCCACGGGGACGGCACGGACGCGACGGGCCCCGTCGGCGTCGCGGACGACAAGGACGACGTCGCGCCCGTCACGGCGGACCAGCGCGCTCGCCGGCACGACCGTGGCGCTGCGGACCCGCCGCACCTCGATCTCGACGGAGGCGGTCATCCCGACCCGGGGGCGGACGTCGGAGGGCAGGTCGTCCAGGGCCACCGCGACCGGGTACACCACACCAGCGGTGATGCCCTGCCCGGGACCGACCGCCACGCGCGTCACCGATCCCGCCAGGACATCGTCGGGGTAGGCGTCGAGGAAAACCCGGACCGGCTGCCCGCGCTCGAGCTGGACGGCGTCGACCTCGTCCACCGCCGCGCGGAGGTGGAAGCCCGACAGGTCGTAGACGGTGAACAGGGTCTGCCCCACCCCCACCGGCGCACCGACGGCCACGGGACCGCCCGTCCCCCCGCGCGTTCCGCCCAGCAGCCCGGCGACATCCGCCGGCAGGTCCGCAGCGTCGTCGGCGATCCCGCCCCCGGTCGCGGCGGCGCCGAACTCGACCACGCCACCGATCGGCGCGACGACGGTCAGCGCTGCGTCTTTTGCCTGTGCTGCCTCCAGCGCCACGGCGGCCTGCCGCTGCTGCGCGGCGGCGACCGTGCGTTGGCTGGCGGT
>JALYHG010000021.1 GCA_030776725.1 Actinomycetota bacterium | reverse complement strand
CGGGTTCGCCACTCGCTCGGTGTCGGTCCAGGCGACCAGGTTGCGGACCGCACGTCGTCACTTCCCCGCTACGGAGTGTAACACTGACTAGTCCTCGTGTCACACAGCGGATGAACCTAAGTACGGTTCGTAACCACCCGGACGGACGTGGCCAGCCGTCCGGACCGGTCGAACACCCAGGCGATGGCCCGGTCGGCGACATCCGGGGGCACGAACGCGAGGTAGCTCACCAACACCGCGTAGCTGAAGAAGCCGACCTCGATGGTCAGGTCGATGGCCACGTGCATCGCCACGCCGAGGAGCAGGACGGCGGGGCGCAGCCGCCGGTTCCACACCAGGACCGCGACCGCCAGTTCCGTCGCGAGCGCACCCCACGTCAGCAGGGTCACCACGACGGGCAGGTCGAGGAGCAGGTCGGGAACGGCGAAGCGCTGTAGGTCGCCGATCCGCAAGACGTACCCGACGGCGGTGCCACCCGTCCACGTCTCACCGCTCAGCTTGGCGGAAACCGACACCACGTAGCCGAACGCGAGGTTGAGCTGGATCAGGCGAACAGGCCAGGCTGCGCGCCGAGGATGGTCCAGGAACCGGTCGCGGTGTCGCAGGAAGCGATCGACCGACAGCGCCGCCCCGGCGGGAGCCAACGCGATGAGGAAGCTCAGCTGGCGGACGAGCACGTCGCCGGAGTTGAACACGTAGGGGTTGCGCCGCTGCAGCGACACGACCGCGACCCACGCGACGACCGCGGCGACGCGTGTCCCCGCCCCGACCGTGACGGCCACCGCCGAGACGAGCAGCAGCGTCCACGAGGCGACGACCGCGGCATCGGTGTTCGCGACCTGCAGCAGCCCCCAACGCCAGGGCGCGGACGGGGGCGCAGCCAGCGATCCGCCGGGCCCGAAGAAGGGACGCAGGTCTGCGGCCAGCGACAGCGTCCACCCGGTCAGGACCAGGCCGAACCCCACACGGACCAGCGCGAGCGTGGAGGTGGAGACCGGTTCGAACCAGAACCGTGTCCACGTCCCCCACGCGGCTTCCAGGCAACGGCTCACGTCCCGGCTCCCACGGCGTCCCAGGCGGCCGCTCACGTCCCGGCTCCCGCGGCGTCCCAGGCGGCCGCTCACGTCCCGGCTCCGGCGGCTGGCAGGCAACCGCTCACACCTCGCTCGACTCCATGACGTAGAAGCCCTCCTCCTCCCACGAGGGCTGGGGGCTCGCGGTGCCGGCTCCTGTGATCGCGACCCACCGTCGGACCAGCGTCACCCGCCGCACCGGGCGCTGGGGGGCGTCATGCATCCGGATGAGCCACCGGGCAGTCGGCTCCCACAACACGCCGGCGAAGGCGTCGGGACGGACGTTCTCGACCCACTTCCGCCACCGGTAGCGCCGGTAGGTGCCCAGCGCCGGTCCGTCGTCGGGTGGCCGCCACACGGTCGTGGTGCCATCGGCGTACTCGATCCGCGCCTCGAAGGCCACGGTCACACGACGCGGATCGGGGGCGAAGACCTCCCAGTTCTGGTCGAGGCCGGTGACCTCGACGACCGGGCGGGCCCAGCGCTCGCCTTGGGGCACGACGGACCCCGGGACGCCGTCGACGACCACGGCAGCCACGACGAGCACTAGGAACGCCGACAGCACGACGCGGCCGGCAGGGGAGGACTCGATCCGCTGCTGCACGACGCGAGCTCCTGCGGACCCGGTGGGTTCACGTACGGGCGAGGATGTCCTGCTCACCGAGGCGTGCGATGAGTCCTTCGGCGGTCAGACCCAAGGCGACCGCCAGCGCCCGGACGTCGTCTTCACGGAGCGTCAGCACCCGACCGTTGTAGTCACCGCGTTGCAACTGGATGGTGGTCGCGTACCGGGACACGGGGCGCAGTGACGGGTCGACGTCCTGGTCCGACAGCCGGGTGAGGTCGAGGACGACCCGGCGGCCGCGGGGAACGTCGCCGGCGCTGACCTGCTCGGTCGGCGCCTCGGGGAGCAGTTCGGCCACCGGCACGCCGTAGAAGTCGGCGAGGTCGGCGAGCTTGGCGGCGGAGATGGCCCGATCGCCGCGCTCGTAGGCGCCGACCACCACCGCCTTCCACTTGCCCTCGCTGCGCTCCTCGACCTGCTGAAGCGTCAGATCCTGCTGCTGACGGATCGCGCGTAGCCGCTTGCCGAGTTCGATCTGGTACTGCTCTGCGTCCACGCTGATGGCTCCCGGTAGCTCGGCACGGCCGTCGACGCGATCACGTGCGTGCGCGTCGTCGGTCGCTGGCCCCGCGCCGCGCGTCCCAGACTACGCCAAACGGACGGTGATCGATGCAACACGCTGCTGGGCGATCAGCCGTGCATCAGGCCCTGACCGGATCCTCACGTGGCGCGAGCAGCCCGTCCTCGGCGAGTCTTCGGAGGAGCTCTCCGGAGGAGACTCCCATCATGGCGGCCAGGGACCACAGGTCCCCGTCACGCATGGTCAGCACCCGGCCGTTGTAGTCGCCGCGCCGCAGCTGGATGGTCGAGGCGTAGCGTGAGATCGCCCCGTACTCGTCGCCGAGCCGCTCATCCGAGAGCCGGGCGAGGTCGATCACGATCCCGCCGCGGCCGGACGGCAGTTCGGCGGCCGAACGCGCCGGCGGCTGAGGGATCAGTTCGGAAGGGGGGACCCCGTAGAAGCCCGCGAGCTCCGCCAGCTTGGCGGCGGAGATGGCCCGATCACCTCGCTCGTAGGCGCCGACCACGACCGCCTTCCAGCGGCCGCCGCTGCGCTGCTCGACCTGCTGCAGGCTCAGCGCCTGCTGGCGACGGATCGAACGGAGTCGCTGTCCCAGCCGTGCCTGGTACCCGCCGGTCGCCTCACCCATCGCCCCGCCTCCCGTCCGTACCGGCCCGTCGCGCCCGGCGATCCGTGGCCACGGACGCCTGGGAATCGCTGCAGCAGCACTGGCCGCGGGGCATCCGGGCCACACACAGTAGCGTCAATGGAAGGGACCTAACGCGACGTGGGAAGGGACCTAACGCGACGTGCGCGGAGCGCTCGCGCGTGCGCGTCGTGCCGTCCCGCGGCGGGCACGCGTGTCGAGCGCTACCCGGGGCGTCGACAACGGTGGCCGCCGGGCACCACCGGGTTCGTGCGTGGCCGTGTTCAGAGGCCGTCACGGAAGCGCTCGCCGTCGAGGAAGTTGAGGTGGAACCGGCTGGCGGTCGGACCGCGCTGGCCCTGGTACTTGGAACCGACCTCGCGCGAGCCGTAGGGATGCTCGGCGGGGCGGTCGAGTTGGAAGAAGGCCAACTGCCCGACCTTCATGCCCGGGTAGATCGCGATCGGCAAGGTTGCGACGTTGGACAGCTCCAGGGTGAGGTAGCCCTCGAAGCCGGCATCGACGAACCCGGCGGTTGAGTGGATCAGCAGTCCCAGGCGACCCAGCGACGACTTGCCCTCCAGGCGGGCGACCAGATCGTCGGGGAGACGGACCTGCTCGAGCGTCGCGCCGAGGACGAACTCGCCCGGATGCAGGACGAACGGCTCGTCGCCGGGGACCTTGACCACCTCGGTCAGGTCGGGTTGGTCGGCGCGGACGTCGATGAACGGGTACCGGTGGTTGTGGAAGACGCGGAACGTGTCGTCGAGTCGCACATCCACGCTCGACGGCTGGATGGCGTCGTCGGACAGAGGATCGACCGCGATCCGGCCCGTGCTGAGCGCCTCACGCAGGGTCCGGTCGGAGAGGATCACGCGGCGACCTTCCTTCGACGGGGCGCCACGCAACGACTATTGCCGGCTGGAGTGGCCCCCGGGTATCCTCAGCGCTCTCGCGGGTGTAGTTCAATGGTAGAACACGAGCTTCCCAAGCTCGGAACGGGGGTTCGATTCCCCTCACCCGCTCCGCTCGAAAGCGCTGGTCAGCGGCACATTTCTTGATCTGACCGTTCTCCCGGCTGCGC